>JAQWAJ010000106.1 GCA_028707745.1 Bacteroidales bacterium
CCCATCGACCTGTCCGCAGATACCCCGAACCAGCTTGCCTTTGACTTGTTCCGACGGGGCCACGAGGATGTCACAGGTTGAGGTTCCAATAACCCTTAGTAACGAATAGGCCTTGATCCCGCCTCCTACAGCTCCCATGTGGGCATCGAATGCTCCGGCCCCGACAGCTACCTGGCCTGTCAATCCGAGCTTTTCAGACCACTCCGGGGTGAGATATCCGACCTTGTGGTTTGCCGGATAGGTTTTCGTGAAAAGTCTTTTTCTGAAACCACTCAACAGAGGATCCAGCGCAGTCAGGAACTCTTCTGATGGCAATCCGTTGTAATCTTCATGCCACATGGCTTTGTGACCTGCGGCGCACCGACTCCGGATCATCTCCTCAGGAACGGTTTTACCGGTCAGAATCGCAGGCATCCAGTCGCAGTGCTCCACCCATGAATAGGCTGCCTTTCTGACTGAGAGATCTTTCCTGAGTACATGAAGCGTTTTTGCCCATACCCATTCAGAGGAATAGATACCTCCTACATATTGTGAGTAGTTGACCGGCCATTTTGCACACAGACTATTGATCTCAGCGGCTTCAGCGATTGCGGTGTGATCTTTCCAGAGAATGAACATCGCATTGGGATTATCACTGAATTCAGGCAGCAGGGCGAGGGGAGTGCCATTCCGGTCAACAAACACCGGAGTCGATCCGGTTGTGTCGAACGATATCCCGGAAATCTTCCCGGCAGTACCTTCAGGGGTCGATTGTAAAGCAGACCTGACCACCCGGATCATCGAATCGAGATAATCCTGAGGGTGTTGCCGGTACTGGTTCTTAACCGGATTGCAATATAATCCCTGGTTCCATCTGGGATAATTAGATACGGCACTGGATAATTCTTTGCCGTTTTCCGTGTTGATGATCACCGCTCTTACGGAGTCTGTTCCGAAGTCTAAACCAATCACAAATTTTTCCATGTCACAGTTTTTGTAATTGTTAAAACTACACTTTAAAATAATTACCGCCAAAAGGTTTTATTGAAACTATCGGGTTGCAGAATCCGGAGGAAGGCCGTATTTTTAGACCATTAACTAAAAAGAAACCAGATGAAAGGACATGTCGATCGCAGATCATTCCTGCGAATATCAGCGCTGACCGGTGCCTTTATGGGTATCCCGCAACTGATTAGTGCCAAAGGAACTCCGGATATCGAAGAGCTTATTGACCGTATATCCCAAACACCTGCAGCAACAGGTAAATCGGTGATCGGATTGACTGTTCCGCCGATCAAACAGGTACGGGTTGGGATCATCGGATTGGGTAATCGCGGATCTGGAATGACCACACTCGTTGACGCAGTCTGTCCTGATAAAGCTAAAATCGTTGCGATCTGTGATGTACAGGATAGATATGCCGACCGGACTTACGAAGCCCTGAAGAAAAGAGGGCAGAATCCGGCTGTATATAAGGGGAATCCGGATGCCTGGAAAGAATTGGTTGCCAGAGATGATATCGATCTGGTCATCATTTTTACCCATTGGGATATGCACGTTCCGATGGCTGTGGAAGCCATGCGCAAGGGAAAACATGTAGCTATTGAGGTTCCTGCAGCGATAACTCTCGATGAATGCTGGCAGATGGTGAATACCGCTGAAGAGACACAACGGAATTGCATGATGCTCGAAAACTGCTGCTACGGCGAAGAAGAACTCTGGGTGCTGAATATGTCGAGGAAAGGTGTATTCGGTACGCTTACCTATGGAGAAGCTTCCTATATCCACAATCTGAGATCGATGCTGTTCGATGATTCTTATTATCAGAAATGGAGAATCAGGCATAACCTGGTTCATGACGCCAATATCTATCCGACTCATGGATTGGGCCCAGTCACCCAATATATGAATATTGACCGCGGCGATCGTATGGAATACCTGGTTTCGCAGAGCTCGCTTCAGGCATCATACACAGAGTATTCGAAAACGGTGAGCCCGGATAATGAATTCTATAACCGCACCGATTTCAAGCACGGTGATATGAATACCTGCCTGATCAAGACCAATAAGGGGAGAATGATTCACCTGTATCACGATATTGTCACTCCCAGGCCATATTCACGCAAGAACTCCCTGGCAGGAACAAAAGCCTATCATGAAGGATATCCCAGCCGGCTTTGCATTGGGGATAAAGGACATGATTGGCTTAGCGATCAGGACTACAAGCAATATAAGGACAAGTACAATCATCCGATCTGGACCAAACTGAAACCCGAGATCACGAAATACGGGGGGCATGGCGGGATGGATTTTGTAGAGATTTATCGTCTGATCGACAACCTGAACCGGGGCGTTCAGCTGGATATGGATGTTTATGATGCAGCCGCCTGGAGTGTGGTTACTCCGATTTCGGAAATCTCGGTCGAACTGGGTTCGGTACCGGTTAAATTCCCGGATTTTACCCGCGGAAGATGGAAAGAAGAGCGGGAACTTCAAATACTGATCAGTTAAGGTCCCTTTTTTTTACTGTTTACAGTCCGGGTGCATTAGCCTGTTAATTGCTATCTTTCATTTTGAAGAAGCCGGCATTTTTTTGTGGAATGAGAGTGATGCCAACATATTTCCGGTTGGCCTCAATGCGGTTCAGGGGTCCGCGATAAACTTCAGGACAACGGTTAATAATCTTCGGTCGGGAATCAAGGTGTTCCTTGAAGATAAACTGACTGGCCAGTTCAACAGGCTGGATGAAACAGGAAGTGTTTACAGCCTGGTACTGAATACAGCCAGTCATGGCACCGGGCGTTTTTTATCTATACCACTCAACGTTTTTTGGGAATTGACGATGAACAGACTGGCGCAAATAAGTTGATCTCAATGCCTTCGAAAAACTAAATCCGGATTATGGGTCGGGTAAATACCTATTTTTATGACCAAACCAACCATGGTGCCAGTTTGCAAACGATCGTTTTCGTATGACAAATTCAGAAGCTCTTTTTTTATCGGTAAGTGCCTTACGCTAGACTATTATCCGGATAGAGTTGAATCCGTTAAGGAGCAAATTGAATCGGGTTATGCCGATTGGGAGCAAATTGTTTGGGTAAGTACGAGCCATATGGTGTTTCCTGCATTACACCTCAACCTGAAAAGGACCGGACTTTTACCTCTTCTACCCCTTGAGCTGGTGGAATATATGGTGGAGCTGACCTCGGATAATCGCGAACTCAATCTGCGGATGATTGCGCAGGCTCATGAGATTACAAGGTTACTCAACCTTCATGATATCAGTCCGGTTTATCTGAAAGGTTGCTGGCACATGCTCGATGGATTATTCCGGGATATCGCCGAAAGGATGATGGGAGACATCGATATTCTGGTGAAAGATAAGGATATGGTCAGGGCGGTTGAAATCCTGATGCAGGCCGGCTATCAGTCAAGGACAAAAATGGATCCCTATTTATCGTTGCGGCAATGTTATGATCTGTTTCTGCTGTCGCAACGAGAAAATCCATATCAGGCTATTCAAAAATTCGGGAAGTTTTTTCTCCGGATGAACACAAATATTGCAACCGCCAGTTTTATTCTTGATAGCCAAGAGAGTTTGCCGTATAAATGAACCTTTCTGACAAGTTTATATATGATCAGGATGAAACTGAAAATCAAGCATTCCTGGTGGGCACGTGTTTCTTATACATGCCTGTTCCTGTCAAAGAAACTCCTTCATTATCCTAAAGAGGTGTTTCGCGCTATTTTCATTAAAGGGGTAAGGGACTCACTTTTCAGGCGCTTGCGTGATCCGAAATGGTATCAGGCACACTGGGAGACTTACCGAAGAGCTTTCAGTAAGAAATAGTGAATGCAGGTCACTACAGGCTTTTAATCTCAGAGATTAGTTTTTGTAGGCTTTCTTTTGCGTTTCCGAAAAGCATTCTGGTATTATCGTTGTAGAACAGGAAGTTTTCGATGGCCGCATAACCTTTTCCCATTCCGCGCTTCATGACGATGACATTTTTGGCTTCCCAAACCCGGACAACCGGCATGCCATAAATCGGGCTGGAAGGATCATCAACAGCTGCAGGATTGACTACATCGTTAGCTCCGATGACGACCACAACATCCACGTTCGGCATATCTTCATTAATTTCATCACTTTCGCTCAACCTGTCGTAAGGCACATCTGCCTCAGCCAGAAGAACATTCATGTGCCCCGGCATGCGTCCGGCAACCGGATGAATGGCATATCTGACATTGACTCCTTTTTCATCGAGCATTTTTTCCATCTCGTGACAAAGGTGCTGAGCCTGAGCAACGGCAAGTCCGTAGCCCGGCACAATGACTACTTTCTGGCTGTAGCTCAATAATACGGCTGCATCGCTGACACTGATCTCCTTAATATTTCCGGCTACCTTATCCAATCCTGCACCTCCGCCTCCGAAAGCTCCGACCAACACATTCAGGAGCGATCGGTTCATGGCTTTGCACATCAGGATAGTCAGGATGGTACCGGCCGATCCGACCAGGATTCCTCCGGTGAGCATTACCTGGTTATCATAGAGGAAACCACCCATAGCCGCTGCAACTCCGGTGAAAGAGTTAAGCAGGGATATCACTACCGGCATGTCGGCACCGCCGATCGGAATGACGAAAGTGACACCGTAGATCAATGATAAACCCAGCAGTACATAGGCCATCCACGATATATTCTCCAGATGGATATTCTTCTGAGTCAGGATGAATACAGTGAATGCTAAGATGCCCGCCATGAATGTCAGATTGACAACGCGCATGAATTTCAGTTTCGGATCGCCGATCTTTTCCGCCAGTTTTCCGAAGGCGATCATACTGCCGGCAAACGACACACTTCCTATGATCAATCCGAGGAGAATGGCAATGGCATGTCCGTTCATCATGCCGGTTCTGGCGATCAGATCGGGATTCATCCGGGGAAACTCCATCAGGGAGATCAATGCCGCTGCGGCACCGCCCATTCCGTTAAAAAACGATACCAATTGAGGCATGGCGGTCATCTTTACTTTCACGGCAATCGTCCAGCCAATGAATGTACCGATGCTTATTGCCAGGAGAATCAGTCCGATATGACCGATGGGCTGACCATCCTTTTTATGAAACAGAATGGTGCATATAATGGCCATGATCATGCCGGCTGCTGACAGAATGTTGCCGCGCCGGGCGGTTTCGGGATGGCTGAGTTTCTTTAATCCGAGTATAAACAGTACCGATGCAATCAGATAGATCAATTCCAGTACTGATAATCCAGTAGGTATATTTTGCAGCATGGTTATTTCTTCTTTTTAAACATTTCGAGCATCCGGTCGGTGACCACAAATCCGCCGACCACGTTCAGCGTTCCCAGAACGACAGCCAGAAATCCCAGAGTAAGCGAAGCGGTGGTATCGGCATGGCCCATCACGATGATCGCTCCGATGATCACCACTCCATGGATGGCATTGGCACCCGACATCAGCGGGGTATGAAGGATAGCCGGCACATGTGAGATTACCTCGATTCCCAGAAGTATGGAAAGCGCGATTATGAAAATAGCTTCCTTATGAACATAGATAAAGCTGAGTATTTCTTGCATAGCTCAAAAATTTAGGAAAACAAACTTTTTACCCGGTCATTGATGACCTCTCCACCATGGGTAACACAGGTGCCCTTTACCAGATCGTCGCTAAAATCCAGATTCAGACCGCCTTCAGCGGATATGATCAGGCTCATGAAATTGATCGTGTTTTTACCCAGCATTTTACTGGCGTCCTTGGCAATTGTTGAAGGATAATCGGATTTTCCGATGATTGTTACCCCATGATAATCAATGGTTTCTCCGTTAACGGTTAATTCACAGTTACCACCTGTCGAAGCGGCAATATCCACGATCACAGATCCTGGTTTCATCTGTTCAACGGTACTCTTCATCAGCAGCCTGGGCGCCGGTTTTCCCGGGATCTGGGCGGTTGTGATGATCACATCACTTTTAATGGCATGATCATGTAAAGCCTGCCTCTGTTTTGCCTGATAATCTTCGGATTGCTCTACGGCATATCCTCCTGCTGACCGGTCATCCAGGGCGCCTTCAACCTCAATGAATTTGGCACCGAGACTTTCGACCTCTTCTTTAACGGCAGTTCTGACATCAAAAGCTTCGACTCTGGCGCCCAGCTTTCTCGAAGTGGCAATGGCCTGTAAACCGGCAACTCCGGCTCCGATGATCATCACTTTGGCCGGGGTTATGGTGCCGGCGGCTGTCATAAACATCGGGAAAAAGGTAGGCAGATGCATGGCGGCATCGAGAACGGCGCGATATCCTGCAGCGGTGGCTTGCGAGGAGAGTATGTCCATCGCCTGGGCACGGCTGGTTCGTGGAATGATATCCAGACTGAAGGAGGTAAGTTTTTTATCTACGAACTGCTGAACCAGTTCGGTGT
>JAQWAJ010000107.1 GCA_028707745.1 Bacteroidales bacterium
GGTCTTTCCATACTTTTCAATTTCTCAGGTTTTTACTGCGATTTTGTTTTGGGCATAGTGTTAGTTGAACCAGGATTAAAAATACTCGATTCTTTCAAAAATTTAATTTTCTATCTATTAAGATTTTCGACTATTTCGGCTGTCTCATTCACTATCAATAATCTCTTTAATTTTGTCTTCTAATACTTTCTGGTCAGGTAAGTAGAGTTGATACTTTGAGACAAATATTTTGTTTGAGAGCCCACCGGTTGCATATTTTACCAGAAATTCGTGCTTATCGGCTGCTATAATTATCCCTATGGGTTCATTATCACCCTCAGTATTTTCCTCTTCTTTAAAGAAGTTCAGGTAAAGGTTAATTTGTCCTATATCCTGATGTTTTACTTTTCTGGTTTTCAGATCGATAAGCACAAAGCATTTTAAGATACGATGATAAAAAACTAAATCGATAAAGTAGTGCTCATTATCAATTGTTACTTTAAATTGCCTGGCGACGAACGAAAAGCCTTTTCCCAGTTCCAGCAAAAATCTTTGAAGATTGTCGACTAATTTTTTTTCAAGGTCTCGTTCTTTTATTATTAAATCCGAGGGCAACTCGAGAAATTCAAAAACATATGGGTCTTTAATAGCATCCTTTGCTGACAAAAGCTTGAGCCCCTTTTGTGAGAGCTCTAAAACACCATTCTTGTCTTTGCTGATTGCCAATCTTTGAAAAAGCGAGGAGTCTATCTGGCGTTTCATTTCCCGAAAACTCCAATTCTCATTTATCGTCTGTTGTTCATAGAAACATCTTGCGAGACTGTCTGAAATGGTTAATAATTCAGCATAATGGCTCCAACTCAATTTTCCAGACACTGTCTGGAATTTTGGGTAGATGATGTAGAACTGTCGACACAGATATATGTTGCTCTTACTGAAGCCTTTGCCGTACCTTGATTTTAAGTCTCTTGCCAGACTGGTTAATAATGCGCTACCGTATTCAGCCTTTTCTTTGCCTTCTTGCTCGAACTCAACAATGTATCTGCCGATCTCCCAATTGGCTCTTACCAATTCATTATTGATGGCCTTTACTGCATTTTCCCTTGCTTTTTGTAGTGTAATGCCAATGCTGTCAATGAGTTTGGAATACTTCTGATTTGAAGGTTTCATGCTTTAGATTTCTAACATTTTGTTCTAAGATACAGATTGAATTATGATTGCCGAAGTCTCGTTATACTTTTTTAGGGTTTTCGCCAACGGAGGTGGTATAAAACGTGGGGGGTACTACTTTGTTGTCAGCCAAAACGTGACGCGTTACTCGTCACGACTTCCTTCTGTTAGATTTGCTCAGATTACTTCAACCCCGATTGATTTCAGGTAATCAAAGGTGGGATTGTAAAATTCCGGCAGTCGGGTAGGGTCTTCTGAGTCTCCGGGAGGTACTACGATGACCATGCCCTGACGGGCTCGGGTGAGAAGAACCCGATATGCGTTTTTCAGGTAAATTTTCCGCTCGGCTTTGCGGATCTGGTTCCATTTACATCCGACAAATGCGCGATGATCCCAGCCTTTTTCCGTATACCGGAAGTCGGCATCCCAGGTAACGCATACCCAATCAAGCTCCAACCCCTGAATGTCAAACTCAGTGGCTACATCCTCAAGGTAATAAGAGGACCGAACGTCTTCTTTTGAGTCCAAAAACCAATGGATCGGGTCCATTGGTGATTTGACATCTATGGCATGAGGTTTTAATCGCTCAGCCTGAGAGGAGACCACAATACCATATCGTTCAGAGCCACGGGCCTGTGTTTTCAGCCATCTCTTGGCTTTATCCAAATCCCTGGTGATGTAAATCGGGTATTTTTTTCTGACTTTTGCTAAAGTTTCCTTTGCTGCAATTCGGTCGAGATCGAGAATCTGTTTGATTAAAAGCGACACGTTTTCTGCCCTGAAGGACCTCATGGAAACCGAGAGATGCAACTCAGGTATGTACTGAATGTTCGCCTTTGATTTAATGCCTTCCAGCAATTCCCCTGCACCATACTCGCTATCGGTAAGCTGGGGGGATATATATATGTGCCAGTCACGGAAGTTTCGGTTCAATGCTTCAATCCATTCACTGATCCCGGCTTCCCCGGTATTGATTTCCTGGCCACCCCCAACCAAACACACTACCACGGCCCAATCGGGATGCCGGTCAAGACAGGAAATCAGAAATTCAGGTTCTGATTGGTTAAAATTGGGACGATGTTTTTTCCGGCTCATAAATCCGGCAGTCTGCTCCAGATTCCAGGCTCGCTGAGCCTCGTCAAACAGGGCCACATGCTCTACCGGAGGGCGACTTTCATCGACCAGACATTCATCCCTGAAATTATGTACATTCTGGATGAACATCTTCACATCACTCAAGGCTTCACCCTTCTTGATCCTGCCCCCGGAATTCTTGACTTTCTGCACCTTATCGCGGGCTAATGCTTCGCGAAGAATTGCTACCAGCGGACCGTTGCCAGAGAGAAATACGCTGTACATATCATTGGTTTTATCGATATGTGTGGTTGCTATATTCAGTCCGACCAATGTTTTCCCGGCACCCGGCACCCCGGTAACAAAACAAATCGATTTATGTGAATAATCCCTGGATGTTCTAATGACCTGGGCTACAGCCTCCGACGTTTGACCCAGGTTAATAGCACCTGCATCGCTTCGTGATATCTCACTGACCGAATGACCATTGTACAAGGCCATGGCGGCTTCTATGATCGTTGGTGTAGGGCAATACCGGCCTGTTTCCCAGGACTCCTGAACAATATCCGCTCCATCGGCAAATTGTAACACCTGATCAATAGTATACCGTAATTGGCCAACTGAACTGTTAATCGGAAATAGCAGATTATCGTTCTGGGGTGTAGTGGCAATGGCCGGGTAGTTCGATGCTGCTTTGGTAGCAATCAAAACCGGTGCGATGAAAGAATCGTGACTGGTTTCATGAAAGTTCTTCAGATCCAGCGCATAATCCCAAACCTGATCACGGGCATAGGAGGTGAATTCCTTTTCCCCCACTTTAAATTCAAGAACAAAGATTACCGGTCCGATCAATAAAAGCACATCAATCCGTTGGCCCATGCGGGGGATTGAGTATTCGAAATAAACGGATCCCGTAAATCCCGGTAGAACCGATTTTAAAATCCGGATCTCCTCCTCCCATGCCTGGCGCTGCGATTGCTCCAGCGAGAAATCATTGCCAAGAGTTAATTTCCCAATGATTTCCTCTACAGATGAAACCAGAAAGCCGTGAATAGAACTGGAATAATATGAGCGGATCAGGGACACCTCGGATGTTTAAGATTGGCACCCGAAGATAGTTAACAAATCAAGATCATCTCACTGAAGAACGCCCCTTATTCCTTTCGATTTGTTTAATTAGCCATAGAGAGCCGATCAAGGTAGATGGCAATTCCCGCAAAGTTATAACCATGCGGGAATGTATTCCCGGAAAGTCATGTTTGTCGCGCGATTTCCGGTATCAAACCAGTTGTTTCAGATAGGAGTCCCGTCGGGCATGGTACATCGAGCGATATTGATTTTTCAGCTCCTCAGATAAGTAGGAATTGGTTATCAGCGATTCTGCCTGGTCGTAAGAGGCGCAAAACCGGTCTATCTCTCTGTTAACCGTTTTGTCAGGCAGCCCGATCCTCCTGCCGAATTCGAGAAACGTTTTGCCTGTGCTGATTCCCAGGCGACTACCGGATTGTTCTCCATTTTTGAACAATCCTTTCCGGAGAGCAAAAATGGGATCATCCGGTAAGTGTATCCGGGTATTAATCAGATCGTATGCCGGCGCCAGTCTGAAATCACCATCCGGAGTTTCGAGCAGTGAGAAGTTTTTGATGTGAGCATCACCGTTGGATATCAGAAAGTTGAATACAACGATGTCGAAAAACTTTAATAATTCCACTCTCCAGGCGGGAACCCTTTTTTTGATTAGTTCTGCAAGATCTTCGTAACTGAGGATATCGTACTTGAATTTTTTTCCGCCGTTTTCTGAAGTCAACCCGCCCAAAGAGGCAAAATCTTCACAACGATATTTCGACCCATCAGGAGCGATATCAAACCGCCTGGTGAGATATGCCATCTCGCCATTCATGAAAAAACAGAGCCCGTTGGCGGCCGTCTCAATATTATACACTTGTTCAGCCAGTTGCATGGTCAGATTTTCGTTTGCCGGACTAAATTCCCGGTTAAGAAAATCATTCAGCTTAGGTTTTAAAATGTAGGTTCCATGTTCTCCTGCATTCGATAATTCCAATCGGTTGTTCCTGATTACCAATGAATATTTGCTTTGTATACCGGATAACGAGATCCTTTCCCTATTCTTTAGGAAAAGCCTGGCATCCTCCTCATTCCCTTCCACAGGGTTATAGGGAAGATTTGGGGATATGTGTTTTCCTTTAAACAAACGTTTTCTGGCAATGGGAGAATACGTCTCATACCCAGCTTCTAAGGTCGATGGACATATTGTTAACATAGTCTTGACTTACAAGGGTTTAACTGTTACGGCTCCCGGAACATCTGTTTGTGCCGTAGCCAGCAAAATGCCGAAGTGATCGTTTTCATCGATTTGAAGAGTTCTGGATTGCACCATCCGGTTACTGCCTTCGGATAAGAGGTTGAAGAAAAAGGGAAACAGATAATTTGAACGATACTCCTGCTGTGATTTATCCAGGGTCAGACTGATAGCTGGCTTGCCAGGATTGGCGAAATAGTCATCGTCATACCTGAACCGATAGTCTGTACGGGAGACCTCGGTAAGCTCCCCGGCATATTCCCCCCGAAGATACACTGCTGCTTTTCTCATGCGTGATTACAATTTTCCTTTTACCACAATTTTAATATCCAATCCCAATGTTTCCATGACCTTTTCCAGCACATCCAGCGACGGATTTCCTTCTTCTCTCTCGATCTTGGTCAGCGTATTGATACTCACGCCTGCGAGTTCCGCCAGGGTTCTCTGTGTAATGTTCAGCATCTTCCGCCTGGTTTTGATAGCTTTTCCAATCTCATTCATAATCTCACTATATTGTGATTTTTACAGATTTTTATCAAAGTTAACTGATTAAATTTCAATAAATCACAATATGTTGTGATATTTTCTTACTCAATGCTGAATTTGAACATATATGGACATAAAATCACAGTATGTTGTGATTTACACTTAGGAAATCAGCGAGGATCAGGTATGCAGAAAATTTACCGGTGCTATTTTAAGTTTACAATCATGACCACCGGATTATCATCCTCTTTCAAGCTGGTTACCATTTTAATAAACTGGTCATGTGCGGCCTGACTTTTGAATTTTTTGTCTTTGAATTCTCCGCTTCTCCATTGTTGAGTGAGATTAACCGGTTGCAGGTAGCGATAAACCTCATTTGATCCATCGGTGTCAACCGGCCAGAAATCCGGTCCTCCATCCAGATCGTTCTCAACCAGGCCTTTGTCTGTTTTAAATCCTCTTAATTTGCCGTCGTTAAGAGATATCAAACCCACCCGGGTTGTTTTCTGATAAACAAAATTAACGAATAGCGAATTTTTAGTTTCTACGAGACGAACCCAGTTAATGTAATCATATTGTACTTCGTGGTAATTAACTCTTTCATTCCAAACCTCATCCGGCATGCGACTTTTTCCAAAATCAAGCAGATACCGGGGTGTGAAATCACCTTTATCGCTTATTTCAAACACCGTGTCGCACAATTGCTGATAGGCCAATGTATTCCTGGGGTTGATGAAAAAATTGCCAATTTCGATAGCTCCTCCGATGGGGATATTTTTTTTGGTTTTATATTTTTTTGTCACATTCCCTTTATTGTTCTGCAGATAAAAGAAAAATGCCGATGAATCCGGAGACGGAAATCCAAATGGTGATAGAAAAATCAGTTGATCATTGGCTAATGGTGCAAATGACCAGCTTGGATATTTAACGGGCACATCACTTATTTTCTTATTCCCAACAGAATAGCAGGACACACGGTTGGATGCTTTGGAAAACAAAAATATTTTGTCGCCAGTAGGGGTGGACTGAATATTATATGCTCCAAGATGCTCCAACGGGCCCTTTCCAATGCTGCTTATCTCGCTTATAAATTTCCCTTGTCTGTTAAACAGAAAGACTTTGCCATTATCCCGATCCTTTGCAAAAATGTAATTACCTCTGATTATAAATTGCGATGGGGTAAAAAAGCAATCCCTGGTAGTTTCTAATTTAATATATGTTATACCATTAGCAATCTCTGACAGTTTAACAGATCCGGTTGATTTTGCAATTTGTTCCAGTCCTATTTTCAGGATCTTCCGCTGGGGTGCAATATTCGAGGATTGAAAACCATACAGCACTCCAATGGTCATTATTGCAACCAACAGAATTGCTTTTCTTTGTAATAAAC
>JAQWAJ010000108.1 GCA_028707745.1 Bacteroidales bacterium
CAAAATTATCGGTCCAGTCGGGAATGATCAGATTGGTAATTTCAAGCCAGACTCCATTGTCTTTAAAGGTTTTTAAGGTGGCGAGGATTGGCGCCAGATTGCCACCGGTAAGCTTTAAATGAATATCCGGATCGAAAGTTTTCAGATCGATGTTTGCCGCATCAATGACTTTGCACAATTCGAGCAACGGTGCCTGGTTGATATACCCGTTGGATACCATGATATTCTTGATCCCCCGCTGTTTAGCGATTGTTGCAGTGTCAATCAAGTATTCAAAAAAGGTGATTGGCTCTGAATAGGTATAGGCAATGGATTTGCATTGTTCCCGAATAGCCTGGTCTACCACTGCCTCGGGATTCGCATCATAGTTTCGGGTTTTAGTCGGACTGGTCTGGCTGATTTCCCAGTTCTGGCAGTTCAAACAGGCAAAATTACATCCGGCTGTTGCTATACTGAAAGCGGTTGTCCCTGGTAAAAAATGAAGCAGGGGTTTCTTCTCAATCGGATCCATGTGTATCGCACAGGGGTTCCCGTACGCCATGGTATAAAGCTTTCCGTCGCGGGAAATCCGGTTTCGGCAGGTGCTAAGTTCACCTTCTTTTAAAGTACATTCATTCGGGCAAATCAGGCACTTAATCCCGCGCGGTGTTACAATCCAATGTCTGGCTTCACGTTCGCCGGTCCTGATATCCCCATCGTTGTTCATGGTTATAGGTTTCATATTACCAAAACTTTCATTTGAATAAATGCAGGCGGCAACTCCTGCAGTAAACACCTCTTTTAAAAAATCCCTTTTGTTCATCACTGATAGATGGCTTAGCTTCGCCTGGCTTTTAACAAGAATAAAATTAACACTCCTGAAGCTGAAATGATCCCGATCGCCGGTAGAATTCCAAGCAAAGGTATTATGGCCAATGGATAGATGATAGCTCCAATAGCACCACCCAGCATATCAAACACATATATCAATCCTCCGGAAACAGCGCTCGATAGTGTTTTGGTGAGACTGGCAAAGAATGACCCGATAAAAACGGAAATCATAAAAGTCAGCAGGATGATCAGGATTGCTTTTAACCAGATACCTCCGCCGGATCTGGTTGACCACATGGATAACCCTGCAAGTAGCGCTGTGGTAACGATAAATGCAAGCAAAATCCAGGTTTCTGATGTAAAAAGCTTATGCAACCTGCCTTTGAAAAATTCCATGCTTCCTAATGCAAGGCCTGTCATGAAGGAAGCCAGTAAAAGCCCGGTCAGCAAATAGAGCGATCCGGCTGTGATCTGTAATAAAAATAGCAAGATGATCTCAATTCCCGATGCACCGGCCCCCATGATGAACATGCTGCTATAGGCTGAATGGCCCGAAACGAGACAGCTAAACAACAGTACTGCCATGATTGCCACCAGGGGCCATACGATCTTGTCGGGAAAATGCCCCAGCCACCAGGCAATTTGTCCGAAATAAGCTTTAGGTTTTAAATCGGTATTGATAGACAAATCCGAACGCATTGCATCGTTCAATTCTTTCATTTTTGATTGAAACCGGGTTTCATCAAAGTAACCGTTAGATACATAAAGCGCTGTGATGTTCCGGGTTTTCATCACTTCCAGAATATCCGTCCGAAGGGGTGTATTCCCTGCAATCAGGTAGTTATTCTCTCCGGGAAACAGAAGGGCCTGGCGGAAGCACTTCTGCATGGACCGGGTTACCGGACCGATAGCGTTGATCGCCTCCTCTGAAATGTAATTTGCCGTTCCGGGTAACATGACGGACAAGATACCGTCAGAATTCAGGCATTTTTTCATTTTTTTGAAAAACTCCAGCGTGTAAAAGCGGTTAAGACTCAGGTTTTGTGGACCAGGAAGCATCACGAGAATAACATCGTAACGGGTATCCGGATGATTGATCCAAACGGAAACCGGCTTATGAATGTATCTGACAGGCAAAGTTGGATTCTGTATCAGGTTGAGCTTTTTAGCCAGTTTGAAAATCTGAGGATTTGGTTCAATCAGATCGATTTTCAGACATCCGTATTTTTTGAGTTCCTGATCAATGCCTGACAACAAACCGCCTATAACCAGAATGTTACGCGGCAAAGGGTGACTGGTCATGGCGAAGTGAGCCATCTCTTCGCAGATCATCGTATTGCCGGATGATTGAGCGAGAATCCCATTCTCAAAGACATTGACCTGGTCTCCGTTTCGCGTAATAGTAAGCCGGCCGGAGGGTCCTGATCGTGTGGCAACAATTTCATCATTCGGATGGAACAGTTTTTCCATAAATTTTCCGCCCGGAGGTGAAAAAATGCCTGCGAGTATTGCTACGGTGCACACCAGTCCTGCCGTGGCACTGCCGATACTTTCCCACGCATAAGCTTTCCTGACAGGAACATCCGGGGAAGTCAGCGATCTGACCAGAAAAGTGAATGAGAAACCATTTAAAAAACAGAACGGGGTAAGGATTAATAACAGAAAACCCGAGAAGGCTAATGGCCCTGCTTCAACTCCCGGTGCAAAAAACAGAACCTTGCAGTAATACATCAGAGGTAATGAAATGATGGGCAGGAGAAGCAGTGTAACGATCAGCATCCGTGACTTGTATCGATTTTCCTGAACATCTTCGCTAATGCTGATTTTTGTTCTGTTCCCGGTTAAAGCACCGCAACCGGTGATCAACATCCAGAGAAACATGATCATGGATATCATGAGCTCGTTGCCCTGAAACAGCGAAAGCAGCTCCCGGATTAAAAATGTTTGAAAAGCAATGCCCGCAAAACCAATCATAAAGAACATCCATCGGGAAGACCTGTTGGTTAGTGCTTGTGCAGCATGATCCGGCTTCACACGCTTTCTTTTGGTTCTATGCTTTTTCCCGGGAAAATAATATCTCCAGTGCCATAGAAGATGAAATATTCCGATGACCGACATGGCGATGCCAAAATTCACGTGCCATTTCAGGACTTTTTCTGTCCAGGGTACCTCCATTTTGTAATTGATCTGGATGACCATCAGGATGCCGAGAATCGCGGCAATGGTAAACGAAGCCAGCAGTCCGTAGTTCCAGATTTTACGGTGGATGGGTTTGCTGATAATATCGAGCTGGCTGAACAGAAGGCTGATGTAATAGATGATTAACAGGACCAACCCGATAGGGACCAATAAATAGGGCGCGTTCATTTTTTCTTCGGGGTATCTTCCTCAAAGACTAAAGCCTCATAAATATAGATATCAGCACTCTTCCAACCGGTCCAACCGATTCCGGCCTTGTCACGGGCGCAATGACCGAGGAACTCTTCAAGCGACCACCCTGTTTCTGTGGCTACCTGTGGCAAAAAGGTGCCACTTGAAAATCCCTTCTTTATATAGATTCCATGCTTTCCTAATTGTATTTCGCTGATATTATCAATCTTACGCATGGGGGTTAAAACAGAGATCTCGATATGAATAGACTCCAGCTCATCTGCTTTAACGGGCTGAAAACGGCTGTCCCGGGTAGATGAAGCAACAGCCATTTCCTGAATCAATTTATAAAGCGGGATATTGGGTTCGAATGATCCGATACATCCGCGAAGGCTTTTGTCAATCGTCAGGGTGACGAAAGCTCCGGCTTTAGCTTTAAGTGCGTCACTATATCCGGCAGGATTCAATGGAGGTAAGGTACGGGTTTTGATATAGGATTCGAGGGTAGTTCTGGCTATGTTGATTAGAGCCTTCTTATCGGAAGCCGTTAAAAAAAATCCGGATGGTTGAGACTCGGATATGCAGATAGCATTATATCCGACGACGCTTTTTTTATCACCGTAAGATTTGTTGTCTCCGGAATTTTGGTAATCTATTTTATTGAAAATGAGATTGCTGTTATCCTGTGTCAAATATAAAAAGGTGAGCGCTGAAGGCCAGGCGCACATACTGGTAGCCAGATCCGGAATGTTCAGTTTTTCGCTGTTTCTTATGGCATCAAGGAATTTTGTTGTCGAATTTAAGCAGAAGGCGGCAGCAGTCAGTTCATCGATCTTATTGGCATCCTCATATGAAGGGTAGTGTGAGAAGTCAGAACTGATAACAAACAGATTTTCTTTGGTAAAATAGGGTTTCAAGGCGTCGGAAATATCCTGACAGATCGATGGAACATGAGTTCCAATGATGATCGGTACAATTTTAAAAGAATTTTTAAGCCTGCATTGGAGAAAAGGCAGCTGCACCTCAATGCTGTGTTCGGATAGGTGAGCCTCTGGATAATCAGTGAATGCGCTGCTCTTTAGTAGTTCTTTTGAAACATCGATATCAACAGGCACCCGGCCGAGAGGGGTTAAATAGTCTCCCGATGTGTAAACAGCCGCTTTACCTAAGCTGTACCGGTGCGAAGAAGCGATAATGAACACTCTTTTATAAACCTGATCAGGGTTCAACTGATTGAAACCTGATGCTGCAACCTCACCGGAATATACATAACCGGCATGAGGAACAAGGATGGCTCGTGTGAGACTATTGGTTTGATTGGGTTTGGCCGATGCCAGAAAACCCGAAACCATTTTTCGCAGCCCTGTGGGGTCGGAAGGGTAGAAAGTGCCAGCCACAGCAGCCTGTCGGTCTTTATTAGTTGATTGCATGGATTCCTGATTTATGCACTGAAGGGGAATCAAACTAAACAGAACAAATATAACGAACCGTAACATTCAGAATATCATCCAATTAGTTTTTTCCAAAAAGATTTTTTACGCCTGTCGGAGTAGGTTTCATATTTCCTGAAATCTGGCTTCCCGAATTGTCTGATCGTGATATTTTTGATCATTTCCATACCTTCGGGCCCGACCCTGTGACGGAAACGTGTGAGTTCACTGGCCGCAAAAGGCTTATCTGTCTGGAAATTGACTTCACCGCAGAAGTATTGCCAATAAGGATTTTCAGGCCAGATCTTCAGAACTTTTTCATCACTCAGATTAAATCTCTCTTTCAGGAGGAGCATCCCAATGATTTTACGGGGAGGAATTCCCGGGCGACCTTTGTGAGCATAATAAGGGCTAAAATGTTCTTCAAGTAGTTCCCAGTCAATGGATTCTGCTCCGATTGCAAATTCATGGTTCTTATTGATCATCCTTTCAATCGGAACCTCGAAAATGTCAAGTTGCCGCTTGTTTCTTGTACGTCCCAACATAGGTTAAAGAGGTTATTTGGCATGTCGCCAACCTCTTACAAGATAGTGAAAAATTCCGGGGATGAAAAAAATATCAAAGTTCCCTGAAAACCCATGAAACGGTATGGCAGGCAACTACACCGGCAGTTTCTGTACGAAGGCGGCTGTTTCCCAGTGTGACCGGAATATAGCCGTTATCCCTGGCTGATTTGATTTCTGCATCGCTAAAGTCACCCTCTGGTCCGATCAAAACGGTAATGGGACCACTGGTGCAAAGATTTCCGTCGAGCCATTGCTTTTCACCAGGCTGACAATGGGCGATGGTTTTTATGCCGGGAAGCGACTTTTTCATGAAATTTTTAAAAGAAACCGGTTCGTTCAGTACCGGATGAAATGCCTTCAATGATTGTTTCATCGCCGCCAAAATCACCCGCATCTGCCTTTCTGTCTTAACATCCTTACGTTCAGAGTGATCGGTAATGATCGGTGAGATTTCACTGATGCCGATTTCCGTTACTTTTTCGAGGAACCATTCATAACGGTCGATCGATTTGGTGGGAGCAATGGCGATATGTAGGTGATAGGCTGGTTTTCCAACGTTCTGAATCTGTTTGACGATTTCAACTTCGCAAGCCTTCGGATCCGGGGTGATTATCTTAGACTCATACCATCCGCCTGATCCATTGACCAAAATGATCTCATCTCCGGGAGATAACCGCAAAACGCGGACTGCATGATGTGATTCATCTGCATTAAGCGTGAAAGTTGATTCATCAGATAAACCCGGAGAATAAAATAAATGCATATTCTGTTGTTTAAAGCCTCATTTTCCGCTCGGTAAAAATCCTGGGGCGACGGGAATAACTGCTAGTTTATATTTTTGGGATCGATGGCGGCTACGGTCCAGTTTTTCAGGAAAGTCAGCACTTTAGACTTTGAATATCCACGACCTTCTTCAAGAAGTCCCGAATCCTGGGTATGAATTAATCTGCCTTTGCCATCTAAAATCAGAAAAACAGGATACCCTAAACGACCGGGATTTTCATATCGGGCTAAAAGTTCGATATTCTTGTTTTCCTTGCTGTAATTGAGCAGAGTAAACACATAATTATCGTGGATGAATTTTTTAATATCGGCGTCTTCATTGATGAAGGCATGAAACTGACGGCAAAAACTGCACCAGTTTCCGCCAACCTGTATAAAAACATGTTTGTTTTCA
>JAQWAJ010000109.1 GCA_028707745.1 Bacteroidales bacterium
TACACAAACCAAAGCCCGGAAAATCAATGGTCAGCTGGAGACCGAAGTGCTTGCCGGGGATCTCAGAAAGGGAGACATTGTTCTTTGTGAAGCCGGCGACGTAATTCCTTCGGATGGAGAGGTCATTGAAGGCATTGCCAGTGTTGATGAATCGGCCATCACGGGTGAGTCCGCACCGGTAATCCGTGAAAGCGGCGGCGACCGATCGGCGGTGACCGGCGGAACCAAGGTGATCAGCGACCGGATACTGATCCGCATTACCACCGAACCGGGCAATACCTTTATCGACAGGATGATCGCACTGGTTGAAGGTGCCAAACGCCAGAAAACCCCGAATGAGATCGCCCTTTCCATACTACTGTCGGGTCTCTCAATTATATTTCTCCTGGCCGTTGTCACGCTGCCCGCCTTCTTCGGATATAGCCTGACCGCTTCAGGGCAACCGTTATCCCAAAACCTCACCATCCCCGTTCTGATCTCCTTACTGGTATGTCTGATCCCGACAACCATCGGAGGTTTGCTGAGTGCGATCGGGATCAGCGGCATGGACCGGCTATTGCGGCACAATGTGATCGCCACCAGCGGCCGTGCCATCGAAGCCGCCGGTGATGTCGATGTATTATTACTGGATAAAACCGGCACCATCACCTTGGGCAACCGCATGGCAACGGATTTTATCGCCGGCGATGATACAGATCCCGAAGAGTTGGCCGATGCCGCACAGTTTTCCTCTTTATCTGATGAAACACCCGAAGGACGCTCAATTGTGGTGCTGGCAAAGGAACAGTACGGTATTCGTGGCCGTGACATCCAAAATCTACAGGCCACATTCATCCCGTTTACCGCGCAAACCCGCATGAGCGGTGTCGATTACAAATCCAGCGACGGGAAAACCCATCAGATCAGAAAAGGTTCATCGGAAGCCATCCATTCCTTCGTTCTCCATAACAACGGGTTTTACCCCCATCGTATTCAGGAAATCGTATCGGAACTGGCCCGTCAGGGGGCAACCCCCTTGGTGGTAGCGGAAGACAACAGGGTTCTGGGAGTGATTCACCTAAAGGATGTTGTAAAAGGAGGTATCAAACAACGATTTGCCGAACTCCGGAGAATGGGCATCAAAACCGTCATGATTACGGGGGATAATGCACTAACTGCCGCCGCTATCGCAGCCGAAGCAGGAGTCGATGATTTTATGGCAGAAGCCAAACCCGAAGATAAACTGCGGCGAATCAGGTCCGAGCAGGCCGACGGCCACCTGGTCGGTATGATCGGCGACGGCACAAACGATGCCCCGGCACTGGCCCAGGCCGACGTGGGAATCGCCATGAACTCAGGAACCCAGGCTGCACGCGAAGCAGGCAATATGGTCGATCTCGACAGCAACCCGACCAAACTGATCGAAGTGGTTGAAGTGGGCAAACAACTACTCATGACCCGGGGAGCTCTGACCACCTTCAGCATTGCCAACGATGTGGCCAAATATTTCGCCATCATCCCCGCTATCGCCCTGTCACTCTATTCTGGCAAAACAGGCACAGGCCCGCTCTCGGCGCTCAACATCATGAACCTGGGCTCCCCGCAAGGCGCCATCCTCAGCGCCGTAATTTTCAATGCAATGATCATCATCCTTTTAGTTCCGCTGGCCCTGAAAGGAGTCCGTTATAAACCGGTTTCAGCCAATACTGCTTTAATCCGCAATCTGCTGATTTTCGGACTAGGAGGGCTGATCGCACCGTTTATCGGAATTAAACTGATTGATATTCTGATCAATTTATAATCAACCACCATGGAACATCTGATCAATGACTTAAAAGAAAAAATCATTTCGCGCATGAATGACGAAATGGAGAAAATTCAAAGAATCGACGCCGGAACCAATAAAGAAGCAGTGCTGATCTCAGCAGGCAAAGTAATTGAGATGGAGTACATTATCTCGTTAATTGACAACATGTTGATTTACAACGATCAAACAAAACAATCATGAAAACGTTGCTGATTTCATTGAAGATATTTCTTTTTTTTACCGTTCTGACGGGGATTTTCTATCCGTTGCTGATAACCGGGATTGCCCAACTGGCGTTTCCGGCAAAAGCCAACGGCAGCATGATCACAGAAAATGGCAAAACGGTTGGGAGCAAACTGATCGGGCAACAGTTTGACAGTGCGATTTATTTCACCCCGCGTCCCTCGGCTGTCAGCTACAACCCACTGCCTTCAGGAGGTTCAAACTTCGGCTTGACCAATCAAAAACTGATAGGGCTCGTGACCGAACGTGAGCAGCAGTTCATTGCATTCAATCAGCTGGATACCCTGTCGGAGGTTCCGTCTGAAATGCTGTTTGCTTCAGCCAGTGGACTCGATCCGCATATCTCGCCGGAAGCTGCGCTCCTACAGGTGGAACGGATCGCGAAAGCACGAAAATTTAATCCGGATCAAAAACAGAGACTGGTGCAGGAAATCAAAATGCTTACTGAACCAGCACATTTCCTTTACCCTGGAAAACAAAGGATTAATGTTTTAATACTAAATTTATATACCGATCAGTTACAATGAATGATTATGCTGAGAACCGGCCCGATCCCGATGAGTTGTTAGCTACCCTGCAAAACGAGGAAGAGAAAAGCAAGAGGGGTAAACTGAAGATCTTTTTCGGTATGTGCGCGGGTGTGGGAAAAACTTATTCCATGCTCCAGACTGCTCAAAGCGAAAAAAACAAGGGCAGTGATGTTATCGTAGGATTTGTCGAAACCCATAACCGGAAGGAAACCTCCTTGCTGGTTGAAGGGTTTGAGGTACTCCCCCGAAAGGTGCACCATTACAAATCCACACAGGTTGAGGAGATGGACCTCGACGCCATACTCAGCCGGAAGCCCAAAATCGTTCTGGTTGACGAACTGGCTCACACAAATGCCCCCGGCAGCCGGCATACCAAGCGATATCAGGATATACAGGAGATACTCGAACTTGGAATCGATGTTTATACCACCCTGAACGTCCAGCACCTCGAAAGCCGATCCGATACGGTTGCCCAGATCACGGGAATTATAATCAGGGAAACCGTTCCCGATGAGGTTTTTGAGAACGCCGAAGAGGTGGAGCTGATCGACCTGACTTCCGAGGAGTTGCTGCAAAGGCTATCTGAAGGAAAAGTGTACACCCCGGAAAGATCCATGGAGGCGATTGAAAATTTCTTCAGGAAGGGCAATATCAATGCACTACGGGAAATGTCGCTGCGTATTGTTGCTGACCGGGTGGATAAACAATTGCATGATTATTTACAACGCAAACGAATACGCGGCCCCTGGAAATCAGGGCTCCACCTGCTTGTTGCCATCGATTACCGCCTGCAATCCATGAGAGTGCTCCGATGGGCCAAAAACCTTTCCTATTCCATGGGAGCCGGAATCCAGGCTATCTATGTTGAAACCGCACACAACCTGTCGGATGCAGAACATCAGCAACTGGATAAAAACATCAAACTTGCCAAACAACTCGGGATCAAATTCCGCATTATCACCCATGATGATGTGGTGAAAGCCATCGTCGATTTTGCGCAGAAAGAGAACGTCACCCATATTATTGTCGGGAAACCCCGGATTCGCAACATACTTTCCATGTTCCGCCTGGGTAACTTCGTAAACCGGCTGATCCGTTACAGCGGTAATATCGATGTATATATCCTGGGGTCCGACCGGCAGGCTAAGGATCGTTTCAGAAAACTGGGCTCACTGCCGGCCTTTACTACATCCAGCATCTGGCAATACCTGCTCCCGGCTTTTTATGTCGTGCTTACCTCCGGCATTTGCTTTCTCCTTAAAGAGTTTACCGGATATCAGGTGGTTTCTCTTATTCTGCTATTTCTGGTTTCCATTCTGGCTGTTTTTTACGGCACCGGACCGATTTTACTGGCAGCAACGCTGAGTGCTCTGATCTGGGACTTCTTCTTCATCCCTCCTTCCTTCACGCTCCATGTTGGGGAACCCGTGGACGTATTAATGCTGATCATGTTTTTTACAGTTGCCTTTCTGAATGGTGTTTTGACCTCCAGGGTTAGACGGCAGGAACAAAAAATCAGAATCCGTGAAGAACGCACTCAAGCATTGTATGAGATAACCCGGGAGCTCTCCATGACCACCGGCATCGACGAAGTCATCCAGGTAGCCGTTCGATATATCCAAAAATACTTTAAACTGGATGGCATAATTTTCCTGAAAAACAGCTCCAACCATCTGGACAACAATATGCTTAACAGCTCAGGCATCTCCTGGTCAGAGAACGATATCAGTATAGCAAACTGGGTTTTCCGGCACTCGGCAAAAGCCGGAAAGTTTACCGATACTCTCCCTTCCTCCGATTACACGATCTATCCGCTCACCGGAATTAACGAAAACATCGGGGTCATTGCGGTCAAGCATGAAAAATCGTTCACGCAGGGTGAGGACCAGTTCT
Source organism: Bacteroidales bacterium (assembly GCA_028707745.1). Classification (GTDB taxonomy): domain Bacteria; phylum Bacteroidota; class Bacteroidia; order Bacteroidales; family UBA12481; genus UBA12481. The sequence continues at coordinate 4,453 of JAQWAJ010000109.1, forward strand.
GGGAAGCACTCCTGTCGCAGGTCTCCGGTAAATTTGAACGGGAATTTTTACGGATTACAGCTAAAAGGACCTATCTGCTTGATGAATCGGACAAGCTCTATAAAACCCTCTTCAATTCTATCTCTCATGAACTGCGAATTCCCGTGGCCACTATCATGGGAGCCTCCGATACCCTTTTGGCCCAGAGTTATCCCGATGAAGTAAAAATAAAACTCTATTCCGAGATAAACACCGCTTCTGTCAGACTCAACAGACTGATTGAAAACCTATTGAACATGTCGCGACTAGAGTCCGGCAGGATTACCCTGAGGCCCGACTGGTGTGATGTTCACGACCTGGTCAACAAAGTAACTGATAATCTGAGTAGTGAACTGGCCCCGTTCAAGCTTTCGGTGGTAATTCCACCTGATATGCCTTTGGTTTACATCGATTTCGGATTGATGGAGCAGGTTTTGCACAATCTGGTTATCAATGCCACCCAGAATGCCCCGGTGGCAACCAATATCAGGCTTAAGTTTTTCTATGACAACGGCTTTCTGACCATCCAGGTAATGGACCGCGGAAAAGGTTTCCCGGCCGATGAAATAGAATCGGTGTTCAACAAGTTTTATCGGGGTAAGGAGTCTATCACCGGAGGCACCGGTCTAGGCCTGTCGATTGTTAAAGGCTTTGTCGAAGCTCATCAGGGTACGGTTAAAGCAGCAAACAGGAACAACGGCGGGGCATTGTTCACCATCCGGATACCGGTGAAAACATCTGACATTAATAACCTCAGCAAACCAGATGAATAAATGTCAAACTCGGGAACCATATTGATTATCGATGATGAAGTCCAGATCCGGCGATTGCTCGAGATCACCCTTTCGGCAAACGGGTACAAGATCTGCGAAGCTTCATCCGGGCAGGAGGGCCTGGTTCAGGCCGCAACCATGCAGCCAGTTCTCATCATTCTCGATCTGGGCCTGCCCGATACCGACGGATTGGATATCCTCAGGCGGCTCAGGGAATGGTACCAAAAACCCGTGATCATCCTTTCGGTCCGGAATTCAGAAGAAGACATTGTTAAAGCCCTCGATATCGGCGCCAATGACTATCTGACCAAACCGTTCCGTACCGGAGAACTGTTGGCCAGAATTCGTGTTGCCATCAGGCAGAGTCAGGGGATTGGAGAAAACCCGGTACTCACATTCGGAAATCTGTCGATCGACCTGGCCAGCCATACCGTCCACAAAAAAGAGGAACTAATCAAGCTCACCTCAACCGAATTCTCCCTCCTGGCACTTCTTGCCCGAAACGAAGGCCGGGTTTTAACCCATCAATATATTCTGAAGGAGATCTGGGGTTTCGGCTATATCGAGCAAACCCAGTATCTCCGGGTATTTGTCGCCCAGCTACGTAAAAAGATCGAGGATAACCCGGCAAAGCCAATCCTGCTGAATACTGAATCAGGAATCGGGTACCGGTTCGGAAGCTGAACACACTCCTGTTGGAGACCGGAGAATATTCTTTCATGTTATATCCTGAACATAATTAGTTTATCCAAATAACATTAATTTTAGCAGGATCATATTGTCGAATTTTACCGTTCATCACATGAAATACAAAAGCATTATCGGAATTACTACAGGTCTTTTTCTGATGTTCCTCGCCGGGGCTATTGGTCAAAACACCAAATCTACAGTTAAAAAAGAAAATGTTTATGAGTGGCGCGGAGAAAACAGAAAAGGGATCTATCCTGATGTCAATCTCCTGAAATCATGGCCGGCAGAGGGCCCGCAGGTGGTTTGGGAATACATGGGCGTTGGCAATGGATACGGCTCCCCGGTCTTCACCAACGACAAAATGTATATCCAGGGTGAAGTGGATAGTCTGGCTTATCTGTTTGC
>JAQWAJ010000110.1 GCA_028707745.1 Bacteroidales bacterium
CGACACGCTTACCGCCGGAAGCATTCCCTGCCGGATCGCCTGAAATCCATTATCTTTACCGCCTCAATGAGATTTTTCTATGGCTACTTTTCTTTTTGACGATATCATCTTCGGACCGGTCACCAGCAGACGACTGGGAGCTTCACTGGGCATCAATCTGTTGCCCGTAAACGGTAAATTCTGCAATTTCAACTGTATCTATTGTGAGTGCGGCTGGACCATACATCCGGATGTGAAGATCAAGTTACCAACCCGTGATGAGATCAGCAAACGACTTGAAGAGGTGCTCATCGAAATTAAAAAGAACCACACTCCCCTCGATAAGATCACTTTTGCCGGCAACGGGGAACCTACCATACACCCCGAATTTGAGGGTATTGTCGACGATACGATCCGGATTCGCGATCTTTATGCCCCGGGAGTCAAGATCGCCGTATTATCGAACGCATCCAATCTGGATAAACCTTCAATTTTTGCCGCTCTCGGAAGAATCGACATGAATATCCTGAAGCTCGACTCGGCACATGAAGAGACGATCAGGCTGATTAACCAGCCTTCTCCGGGATATCGCATCGACCGGGTTATCGAAGGGATGATCCGCTACAATAGCCGGTTTATCCTGCAAACCCTGTTTGTGAAAGGCTCTTTCAACGGTACTCAGGTCGACAATTCAAGCGATCAGGAGGTGAGAGACTGGCTTGATGTGGTACAAAAAGTTAAACCGGAAATGGTTATGATTTATACCATTGCCCGTGACACACCCTTGCAAACCCTGCAGAAAACAGATCCGGAAACACTTGACCGTATTGCCGGTGAGGTACGCAAATTAGGTATTGAAGTTCAGGTATCGTACTGACAAAATATGAGCGAAAAACCCAAAACGATACTGGTTAGCCCGCTGGAATGGGGACTCGGCCATACCGTCAGGGTAGTAACCTTTATCCGCGATGCTATTCGTGACGGCCATCAGGTTATTCTCGCTTCAGATGGAGTTTCGCTGGATTTTCTGAGATACCGGTTTCCCGATCTGCCCTGGGTCAGGATGCCTTTTTATTCGGTCAGATATCCTGATGACGGTCGGTTTTTCAGGAAGCTGATCCCGCAGGGAGCCGGAATCCTGCGGTCAATCAGGAAAAACCACAAACAGGTTGCTGAGATCGTCGAAAAGTATCAGGTTACCGATATCATTTCCGATCACCGGTATGGATTATACCACAAAGACGTGCACAGCGTATTTATTACCAATCAGTTGTGGCTGAAGGCGCCCGTAGGATGGAGTTTCGGTGAGGGACTGGTGTATCTGTTGCACCGAATGGCTTTGCGGAAATTTTCGGAGATCTGGATTGCTGATTTCGAAGGAACGCCCAACATCTCCGGGAAGCTGACCCACCCTCCGCGGCTCCCTGAACAAGCCAGATTCATCGGACCGGTCTCGCGTTTTCAGCAGGTGGTAGCCGTGAAACCCGATAATGCTGAATCAGCCGATATTCTTGCCCTGATTTCGGGTCCCGAACCCCAGCGTACCTTGCTCGAAGAGAAGCTCAAAAACCGTTTTATCAGAGATGGCCACAAAGCCTTGATCTTCAGAGGCATCCCACCATCGTCGCCTGGAGAAATTCCCGCCACGGTTCACGAAGGACCGGTAACTCTGACCGACCATGCCAGCGACGAGCATCTTTTATGGTATATCCTTGAAGCCAGGGAAATATTCTGCCGTCCCGGGAATTCAACTCTTTGCGACCTCATCAGTCTAGGCAAAAGTGCCACCCTGATTCCCACTCCGGGTCAGACAGAGCAGGAATATGTGGCACAGCATCTTCAGGAACAGGGATTATTTACCGTCTGTAAGCAGGATGCTCTCTGAGCCCTACCTTCGCCTGGTCCCAGGTGATTTACGCCTCGATGGTGATTTAAATTCCGGCCGTTGTGACTTCTGAGGCAGAGTCTCTTTTTCAGTTATTTCCACCAGTTTGAAGTCCATTTGCCGTTTAGCCAGATTGGTTTTGGCAATCTCGATCAACACTTTCTGGCCGATGATAAAGCGCCGGTGGGTATGAACGCCAACCAGACAATAATTCTTTTCATCGTATTCATAAAAATCATCGTCCATATCACGCATCGGGATCATTCCTTCGCAATGATTTTCAGTCAGTTCCACATAAAAACCCCACTCGCTGATCCCTGAAATGATGCCTTCAAACTGCTGCCCGATCTTATCCTGCAGAAATTCCACCTGTTTGTATTTGACACTCGCCCTTTCGGCCTGCACTGCCCGCTCTTCCATCTGGCTCGATTGAACGCACATTCCCTCAATCCTTTTCTGATCTTCAGAAGGCGCATTATTCAGATATTTGTCGAGCAATCGGTGAACCATCAGATCGGGATAACGACGGATCGGGGAAGTGAAGTGGGTATAATGCTCGAACGATAGTCCGTAATGTCCGATATTTTGTGTAGAATACTTGGCTTTCGCCATGGTTCTGATGGCCAGGCTCTCGATGACATATTGCTCATTTTTGCCCTGTACTTCCGTCATCAGGCGGTTCATCGAATTGGCGATCGATTTATGGCTGGCTGTTTTAATGGTATAACCGAACTGGCGGATGAAATTGGAGAATGTCAGCAGTTTGTCGGTATTGGGCTTATCATGAATACGGTAAACAAAGGTTTTAGCATGCTGCCCCTGCTTTACCTTGCCAATCCGTTCAGCCACTTTTTTGTTGGCCAGTAACATGAACTCTTCGATCAGCCAGTTCGACTCCTTAGCTTCCTTGAAATAGACTCCGGTTGGCTTACCATTCTCATCGAGATAAAACTTAACTTCCTCGCGTTCAAAAGAGAATGATCCGGTTTTGAAACGGTTCTCCCGCAGAATCGAAGCCAGTTTGTGGAGTTCCAGCACTTCGGCCGAAAGAGCGCCTTCGCCGGTTTCTATGATCTTTTGGGCCTCCTCGTAAGAAAAACGGTGATCAGAATGGATGACCGTACGGCCGAACCATTGATGCAATATTTCTGCCTGTTCATTCAACTCAAATACGGCAGAAAAGCACAGTCGATCCACATCCGGCTTGAGCGAGCACATATCATTCGATAAACGTTCAGGGAGCATCGGCACTACCCGGTCAACGAGGTAAACGGATGTTCCCCGGGCATAAGCCTCTTTATCGATTTCAGATAACGGTCTTACATAATAACTGACGTCGGCAATATGCACCCCGACTTCCCAGTTCCCGTTCTCCAGTTTTTTAATAGAGAGGGCATCATCAAAGTCCTTGGCATCTGCCGGATCAATGGTGAAAGTAGTTGTTTCGCGGAAATCACGCCTTGACCGGATCTCTTTTTCGGGAATCCGTTCTTCAATGGTTTCGGCCTGGGCCAGTACACTCGCTGGAAATTTATAGGGAAGCTCAAATTCCGCCAGTATGGCGTGAGTTTCTGTCTCATGCAATCCGGCAACACCCAATATATCAATCACTTCTCCAAATGGATTTTTAGCGCTGGCTGGCCAGTCGGTAATCCTGGCCACCACTTTCTGGCCCTCCACAGCGCCTTTCAGGTTGCGCGGATGGATGAAAATGTCGTAAGGCATGTCACGGTTATCCGGAATCATGAAATAGTATCCGGATGACCGTTCGATCGTCCCGACAAATGTCCGCTCCCTCTGTTCGAGGATCTCCACGATCTCACCCATCAGGCGCTTACCCTCACGGTGGGCGTACAGGTACACCTTGACCTTGTCGCCGTTCAGTGCCCGGTTTACATTGCGGCTGTTGATATAGACATCCTCCTCCACCTCATCGGTAATGATGTAGGCCGCACCGGAGCGCGTCATGTGAACGGTTCCGGTTATGTTTCCGCCCCGAACTTTCAGTTTATATTTTCCGCGGTCAGATTCGACCAGCTGACCGTTCTTAAGCAACTCTTCCAATACCTCGGAAATCATTTTCCGCTGGTCCGCATCAGTGACCCCCAGTGTGGCGCTGATCTGCTTGTAATTCAGTGCCTGCGCTGTATTCTGATTGAATAATCCGACGATTTTACTCCGGAGGATTTTCTTATTGGCTGATTTGGGACTCTCTTTTCGCGCTTTTGTTGACATTACGAATAATTTGTTTCAAAATTAGCCAATTTAAGGGGCTAATAACCTGATTAAAGTTAAATTTGAATTAATAAACCATCCCTGTGTGAATTTACGATATCCGTCTTTCCTTTTATTGGCTATAGGTCTGCTATTGAATACGGTCCCGATGGTCGGGCAGGACCTGAATTACACCCATTACACGGTTGAATCGGGGCTCCTGCTTCCTTCAAACGAGGTGTACGGAATCGTATTTGATCAGAACAATGTTTTATGGGCAACCACCGACCGGGGAATTTGGCGGTATGATGGCTATACTCCTACGCAATTCACGGTTTCAGAGGGTTTAAAAGAGAATACCAATTTCCGTATTTTCTGTGACGCCTCAAACCGGATCTGGGTTTCATCGATAAACAATTACGTCAGCCAGATCATCGGGGATTCTGTCAGGGTTCACCCCATGAGCCAATTCATACACCAAGCCGGGAGTGCCGGTCTGTTTATTCAGCAGATTGCACTAGACCGGGATTCAACGATCCATCTGAGTTATAACCGCCCCGGAATGTTAAGCTGCAAACCCGGAGAAAAACCGGTTCAGGTGAATATTCACAAGATCAACCACCCCAATGCCTCTGTTGCTATCCATTATCAACCCGACTGTTTCTATTGGGATATGATCAACATTCCGGATACCTGCCAGGGTTCGGAACCCAAAATTGAGGTGGATAATGGCTGGATTTATATCACCTGCGGTATACTGGATATAAAGAAAAATTTCCATAAAGAGCTCTGTCCGATTGGTGAAAATGAGTTCCTCTTCAGCTTTTCGAAGAGGCTATTTCATGTTAAAGATGGATTGATCACTGCCGAACTGATCTTTTCAAAAGATATAACGGCACTTTATGTCAGCAAGCGCGGGTGCTTCTGGGTTGGTTTTGAGGGAGGGGGCGTTAAACGGTTTATGAAAGGCAATCTCAAGACCATGCCGCAGGAGTTCCTTCGCGATGAAACCATTACCGGCATTGCGGAAGATCTTGAAGGTAACTATTGGTTCACATCCGCCAACAACGGCATTTTTGAGGCAGTGACCCTCGACATTACTCTTTTTGAAAATCCAACCACCAATCTGAAGGATAATGTGATTACGGCCATGACCTCCGATGGCGAAAATATCTATCTGGGAACGCAAACCGGAATACTGTTGAAAGGCACCGAACTTCCCAACCTCCTTTACTATTTCAAACCCATAAAGCTCCCCGTGGTTGACGGAGCGGTCAGAAAGCTCTATTATACCCCGGATAACCATTTGATTTTACTCAATGGCTGTCTGCAGGAGATAGATACGGCCGGTCGGCCGAGGGGAATCAGGTCAATCAATTATTATCCATTCGACTACCTTCGAAAAAGAAACGGCGAGTGGCTTGCCAGTTTTACACAGGTTATCCGCGTGGTAAAAGGTGACCGGATCATCAAAGAGTGGGACAAGAATGCATTGAAGATCGCATTTCCAACTGAAACCACATTCACAAAGGCGCTCACACGTATCCGCACCATGCTCCTCGACTCGCAAGATCGTGAATGGATGGGTTCAGAAAGCTCAGGGCTTTTCTCTGTGAAGAATTCGGCATCTTATGCATGGGTTGTAAAAGATAGTCTGTTTGGCAAACGGACACATGATATCGCTGAAGCCGGGGGTAACATCTGGGTAAGCATTGCCGATTATGGTCTGGCCGTGATCCGTCCGGATTCATCATTTATCAGGATTACCGAAAAAGATGGCCTTTCCAGCGATATTATCGATGTATTGTATGCTGAAAGCGATGAAGTAGTTTGGGCAGGAACCAACAACGGGCTCAACCGGATAACCCTGAAAAAAGGTTCTCAAAAGCCTGACAAAATCGATTACTATACGATGAGAGAAGGATTGCCATCAAATCGTATTTATCAGATCATCAAACACAAAGGGGATATTTGGGTGAGTACCACACATGGCGTGATCCGGATGAAACCCGGTTTTACCAATCCTCCGGAGAATCTGCCAAATCTAATTGTCGGGCCCCTGCTGATCAATGGAAAATCCGTTGAGATTTCTGATACAGTGCGGCTAAAGCCGTCTGGCAACAACCTGGTTTTCAAGTATAGAGCCATTTCATACCGAAAACCTGCCATCGTTCGCTATCGGTATAAATTAGAAGGAGTCGATAAGGATTACATCATTACAAACAATCTTGAAGC
>JAQWAJ010000111.1 GCA_028707745.1 Bacteroidales bacterium
TTTAAACTTATATCTTTCCAATATTGTTACAACCTGCAAACTAAAATTTGGTGAAAATTAAAATTCAGTCATATAATTCTTTTTCTCTTATCACTTTGCTGATGTTTGTTTGGTTAGCAATACCCGCTAACGCCCAGGAAAAGCTCCCGCTGACCGGGATTGTCAGGAACAGTTCAACCGGAGAACCGCTCACCGGAGCATCGGTTTATTCATTAACCGATAAAAAAAATACGGCTACCGATGATATGGGCCGATGGAAACTGACCCTGTCACCCGGATGGCAAACCCTGATCACGACACATCTGGGCTTTCAAACAGACACGCTCAGGTTCGAACACCATTCAGAACGACCGATATCGATTTTACTGAAACCTATCACGGTCAAGATCTCTGATATCGAGGTCAGGGGCCATACCCAGGCACTCCGGATCAACAACCCCACGCCGGGCATGGTCACGATACCGGCCGGTGAATTCCGGAAGATCCCTTCCCTGTTGGGAGAATCCGACCCACTGAATGCCCTGCGGAGCCTTCCCGGGATCCAATCGGTAGGCGAAGGCAGCGGCTACCTGCATATTCGTGGCGGCAGTGCCGACCAAAACCTGATTTTGCTTGATGGAGCCGTTTTATATAATCCAACTCATCTTTTAGGGCTTTTCAGCACGTTTAACTCATCCATTGTCGATTCAGTTTCAGTGTTCAAGGGCAGCATCCCGGCACAATATGGCGGTCGGCTGGCATCCGTGATCAATATTTACACACAGGATGGCGATTTCCGCAAATTCGGCGGTGAAGTTTCTGCCGGATTGGTATCCTCACGCATCATGGTTGAAGGACCTGTCGTGAAAGATAAATTGTCATTCCAAATCGCTGCCCGGCGAACTCTCCTCGATCTCCTGGCCAATGCGCTGATCCCTGACAGCTCTGAATTTGCCGGATCGACCTACTTTTTCGAGGATTTCAATGCCAGGCTCTCCTGGAGGGTGAATCCGCGTAACCGGATCAGTTTATCCGGATATTACGGCGACGATCATTTCAAACTGTCAGATACCGGTTTCCGGTTTTATACCGATATGAAGTGGAGCAACCGCTCGGTCTCAGCTTTGTGGGATTACCAGATCCGGCCCGGATTAACCCTGAACAGCGGGATCACCTGGTCGGGCTACCATTTTGCCTTTGATATGACGCAGAATGTCTATCACATGAACATCGTCAACGGAATCAGCCAGCTCCGGATGTTTTCATCGGCCGTTTTTACCCCTACAAAAGATTTAAAAATCCGCGCTGGTGCTGAGGCTGTCCTTTATCGGTTTGATCCGGTTGTCACTCAGGCCCAGGGTGCCTATAATGAGGTTGAAATGCGCGATCCTTATGCCCTTCGCTCCCGGGAATACGCGCTGTTTGCCGAAGCCACCTGGAACCCCAAAGTAGTGCTGTTGCCGCAAATCAGCTTGGGTATCAGAACATTCCGGTTCAATCAGGTGGGACCTTTCATCAGCTATATCGGTAAAGGAAATAATCCCCGTTCCGACAGTCTGGTTTATGACAACGGCGAACGGATCGCCTCTTGGAATGGGCTGGAGCCCAGACTGGCTGTGACTTTATCACCGTTTGAACATCATCAGGTTAAATTTGCTGCCAGCTTCCAGTACCAACCGGTTCACATGGTACCCTTTTCGCAGGCTTCGCTGCCAATCGACCTCTGGGTATCCTCCACATCCGCATTGCCGCCACAGCGCGGAACATCGCTATCCCTCGGATGGTACACCGATGATGATGATAAAGGTTGGGATGCGTACATTGAAGGATTCTGGCGAATACTCGACCAACAGGTCGAGCTGAAGTCGGATATCCGGTTTCTCGACTATATCAAAGGCAATTTCGATAAACAGTTTACCATGGGCACAGGCGAAACTTATGGATTCGAATTCATGCTGCGTAAATCCTCGGGACGCAACCGCGGGTGGATCGGATATACCTGGTCGAAAGCGATCCGGTACTTCCCCGAGCTCAATAACGGAAAGCCCTTCTATGCCCGTCACGATCGCCGTCACGACTTCAATCTGGTCTATCAGAGAACCATGAAAAAAGAGTGGCTCATGGCAGTGCAGTTTGTGTATGCTACGGGTCAACCCGGAATCATCCCCGAGGGGCTCTACTTTTTCGGAGGCAATGCCATCAACTCATACACCGGCATGAGTTCGTACCGGTTTCCGGCATACCACCGGATGGACATCAGCTTTACGCGAAACCCGCCCGCAGGGCCCCGCGAAAAACCGGATAAATTACAGTCAACCTGGAGTTTTGGTGTGTACAATTTATATAACCGATTAAATCCTTTTCTGATTTATTATGATGCAAAATGGGATTCTGAAACGAACCTTTACACAGCCCGGAGCCGGCAGATTTCACTGTTGCCGTTGGTTCCGTTCGTTACGTGGACAGGCCGGTTTTAGGGGCACAATCCTGATGGCAGGATTGCTGTTTGCGCTCGGTATGACGGGATGCATCAGTGATATTGCCATTGAACAGGATGAGGGCCAGGTACGCTTTGTCATCGAAGGAGAGATCGACAGCGGCAACTTTGCCAGGGTGCTGGTCTCCCGGTCGCAACCGTTCTTCAGCACTTTCGGAACCAGCGACCTGATCAGTCTGGTCGTGGATAATGCTCAGGTGTTTCTGTCAGATGGAGGTACCACTGAACAACTACAGTTTGTGGTCGATACATTTTATACCAAAGTGCCTGTTTACCGCAGCTTCAGGATGAAAGGAGAGACCGGAAAGATTTATACGCTCACGGTAAATATCGGTGAAAATGTATATGTAGCCACAGACACCCTTCGACCAGGCATACGGCCCGATTCCATCGTGGCAGTGCCATCCGGAGAAAACAGCAACCAGTATTTCCTCCACTACCGGATCTCCGATCCACCTGAATATGGCAATTGCTATAGTATCAGTCTTAAACGAATCGGGCGCGATGATGATTACCTGAATGCCCCGATGGTGCTGTTCAACGACGAATTATTCAACGGAGAAGTGTGGGAAGCTCCACTTTTTTTGCCGAGCTCAAATTTTCTAACCGACCGGAATATCTATTTCAACAAAGACGAAACCGTAGTGGTTAAAACCCGTGTAATTAGTCGTAAAGCCTATGATATCATGGAGATTGCGGGCTATCAGTCGCTGATGGTGTTTAATCCCTTCCAGAACGGTCAACCCGTACCAACCAACTTTTCTGGAGATGTTCTGGGTATCTGGGGCACATACGGAGTCCATCTGGATACCATAAATATCAGATAATCTTAGTATTTTAGTATCATAATTAAAACCTCTTGTCTATGAAAACCAAAACATTTTTTTTCTGCCTGGGATTGTGCCTGTTCACTGTAGTTGGATGCAAATCCACCAGTGATAATGAAGACTCAAACCTGCCGGGTACCTGGGATATCACAAAATATTCCGGTAACCAATATGTGAACGGCATTGTTGACCCTGAAGAAGCTATCCTGATGGAGGATATGGGTACGATGACTTTCAAAGAAGACGGTTCCGGCCAATACTCTATTAAAGATTCCACGAACACGCAGTATTCGGGATCTTTTGATTGGTTTGAGAAAGGGGATAAACTCTACATGGATCTGATCTTCGCTGCCGATACACTGACAACCGACAACTTTGCCATCGCATGGGATGTTAAAACCAATACTGCTACCGATCAGGTTTGGACAGCTGAAGTTACCATGGTTAATGAAGGTGATGAAACGACGACCAACCGGATGGCTTATGAGGTGATTTTAAAAAAGAAATAAAAACCACTCTCAGGAAAACTGTACATGAAAAGGCCGGCTTTATCGCTGTCCTTTTTTTTATGCCTCATTTTTTTTCTCCCGCTCCTCCTTGTCGCGGGCTCCCGCAATCTTCAATATTTTCCGGGTATCAATAATATTCGTGATGAACAGGATCACACAGGCGAATGCCGACAGATACAAAATAGATCCTTTTACCAGCACCTCCAGGATCAGAATCAGCGACACCACGATTCGTGCTTCGGTAGGGCCCAGAAAACCGGAATCGATAGAATATTGATCGGTGATTTTATAGCGTAACAGCGTGGTAACGATTTCCCATCCATAAAGCACGACAAAGCAGTAACCAAAAAGATCCCACGGAGAGCTTACATAAATCACAAACCCCAGCCCCATCAGGGTGATGCCCACCCAATCGATGGTCAGGTCAAGAGAGAAACCGTACCATTTGCGTTGTTTATTGCGGTAGTAAGCAATCCGGCCGTCAAGAGAATCACCGAACCAGCTGACCAGGAAACCGAGAACCCCTAACAACAGGTAGCCTGAGCCATAGTAATGCGCCAATACAAAACCGGCGAAAATGATGATGCTCCCAAAAAAACCAAGGGCAGTAAGCATATCAGAGCTGATCCATACAGGAATCCGCTCCACCAGGAACGCAATAAACCGTTGTTCGTACTTCTTAAGGACATTCGTACGGCCTCTGTCTTTGGAGATTACAGTTAAAACATCGTTAATCGACTGCTTTTTATCCGGTTTCATGACGTGAATTTCAGAACAAGTACCTTAAGATACACAATCTTTCATTGACCGGTTCATTGATCAAACTTTGTTTTACGAATCTGCCGCTTTTTCAAAAAATTGAATTGTTCCGGCACTTAACTGATTCATTGTGATCCGTTTTCATTAACTTCACGGTCTGTTTATGATTCAAGTTCAGCAAACAAAGAATATGGAAGATGCCCATGATCCCGGTTCTGATGAAGAGCTTAAGAAAACCCTTAATTTACTGGAAGTTATCCTAGGATCAATACCAAACGGGATTCTTCTTACCCATAGCAACGGAACCGTTCTTAAAGCCAATGCCAAATTGGCGGAACTCTGGAAAATCCCTGAAAGTGTCCTCAGGTCATACGATCTGAACTCATTAATCCTTTTTTTACGGGAACAAGTAGTTGATTTTGTTGAGTTTGATGCCAGATTGAATAATTACAAGATGTCAGAATCAGAAACCTGGGATCTGATCCATTTCAAGGACGGACGGGTTTTTGAGAGCAGTTCAAAGCCATTCTGCCTTGACAACCTCACCACGGGAAGGGTATGGTCATTCACTGATATCACCAAAGCCAGTCATTTGGATAATGAATTGTGGACCCGGAAAAAATTATTGAGTGCCATCCTTGAGAATATTCCCGATCAGGTTTATTATAAAGACAGAAACAGTCGCTTCATCTTGTGCAACATGCCTGTTGCTCTCAATTGCGGAGCCAATACCACTGAAGAAATGATCGGCAAGAGCGATTTCGATTTTTTTCCGCTTAATCTGGCAGAACAGTATTACCAGGATGAGCAACTCATTATGGAGTCAGGCCAGCCCCTGATCAATCATGAAGAGCTCTCCCGGAATAAAAAAAATGAAGCTGCCCGTTGGAATCATACAACGAAAATGCCCGTCAGGGATGCCGCCGGCCAGGTAATCGGGTTGGTCGGCATTAACCGTGACATCACGGAACGCAAAAAAGCCGAGCAGGACCTCAAGTTAACCAACGATGAACTGATCAAGTCAAATTCCGAAAAAGACAAGTTTTTCTCCATCATCGCGCATGACCTTCGCAGTCCGTTCAACTCATTGCTGGGCCTGACTAAGGTGTTGGCTGAGGAGTTGCCGTTTCTGACAATTGCCCAGATGCAGAAACTGGCCGGAAACCTGAATGACAGTGCTGAGAAACTGTTTAACCTGCTGGAAAACCTGCTGGAATGGTCGATGCTTCAACGCGACGTTTTCCCTTTTAATCCTAAGCCCTTCCTGATTTTTGATACGGTTGAACAGATTCTGGAACTGATGCACGAGGCCTCAGAGAAAAAAACGATCGGAATCACCGTCGATATACCCAAAGATTTGAAAGCCACTGCTGATCAGCGCATGTTTGAAAGCCTGATCCGTAATCTGGTTTATAATTCGATTAAGTTTACCCCCAGGGGAGGCAAAATCAATATTTCTGCAAAACCCCTGTCCGGCAAATCCGTTGAGATATCCGTACGCGACACGGGTATCGGGATGAATGATTATATGGTCAGCAATCTTTTTCACCTAGATAACGTTCCCTGCCGGAAAGGTACAGAAGGAGAACCCAGCACCGGTCTCGGACTCATCATCTGCAAGGATTTTATCGATAAACATGGCGGGAAAATCCAGGCCGAAAGCCAGGAAGGAAAAGGAACCACCATCCGTTTTACCCTGTAAATACGGGGGCTGCCATTAGTCAGAAACTGCTTGG
>JAQWAJ010000112.1 GCA_028707745.1 Bacteroidales bacterium
TGGTAAAAATGTGCTGCAGCGAAGTGGAAAAGGATTCGTTGATTTTCCGGGTTTTAGCCAGATGGGTTTCGAGGAAATTGCGATGCTTGCCTGAGAACATGGCAAACGGATTCAGCGATTTCACCACCCCGGCCCCCTTGGTCCACCGGCTTCCTACCCCGCCGGCCAGCGAAACTATCGCCAGCTCCCGGTTCTGTAAGACCTGCCTCCCGATCTCGGCCAGTTTTCTGTCGTTCAACACCGAGTGATGGGCAATCTCTGATTTGCTCACATCCTCAATGGTGGTACTCACAGGGATCCTGTTTTTTGCCAGTCCGATCCGCCCCGATTTCAGATCCTGCCTGATCTGATCGTGTTGCGCCTTATCGAAGCCAAGCTCTTCAAGCAGTTGATTTAAAGGCTTTTGTTTTACTGATGTGTCCTGACTCTGCGGGATCATCCGGTCGAACAGATTCGTCACAAATCCCGCAAAACTTTCGTCCGACCGGTATGCATGACCAAGCACCGCCAGCTCGCTTCGCTGACTCTCGGGGAGCAGGTGCATCTCCTTTTTCAAAAGCTGCGGCAGATGTAGCGTATAATAAGCTTCGGGCATCAACGCATCGTGCCCTTCGGCCAGATTGGCACAGGTGCCATTCTCATTGATACTGAAATCATATACCACGGGCTCCATGGCAAACGGAATGGCATGCTCGAATTTTTTTTTGGTCTCCAGCATGATCTCCTGCAAACGTTGCTGGGCCTTCTGTTTGGATGACGGATCAAAAATGAAACCCATCCCGCCGCCCGACATGCCGCCCATCATCCAGAATCCCCAGAACTGATCCCCGAATTCCGATTGGATCCGGCTGATCAGCGTTTCGGTATAAAGATTGGTTGCCCAGGGAATGATCTCCTGTATCGGACCCTCAAAATTCCGGTGCGTGAATGCCCCGATCCCTTTGATGTCGCCCTCTTTCAGTTTTTGAACCACTTCATCAAAATAGGCAATGGCATTCAACCGGCCCGTCCACTCCTTCTTCGATCGAAGCAGATATTTTTCAGTCACCATCTCCAGAACCGGTCCAACATCCTGAGCCATACCCCCATGCACCATCACCAGACTCTCCTGGAGCTTTTTACGGGTTTCGGCGCTGACCGCATCGGTATCGAGTATCAGGTGCTGAGGGAGTAACCTTCCCCGACTGATGCCATACTCCGGATCGCCCTCGCCAGCCTCTACGCCCTGGATAAGTTTCATGCCGGGCCATACGCCGCCTGAATCCTGCCATCCGCCACCCGATCCGCCGAGCCACTCGCCCAGGATCGCCTTGGCGGCAACCAGACGCCGCTCATCTTCATTCAATATCCCGGTAAGATGCTCAGTCTGCCCGGTAGCCCTCATGCACAATGAAATCAGAGAAGCCAGCAGGTTGGTCGATACCGCCAGCCTCGACCCTTTCGGGATATTGTTCACCTTGCTCACGATCTCGATACCCCGGCCTTTACCCACCATATTCTCGAGCAGGTAGGCCAGCGGTAAACCGGCGCCCTCCATGCCGGGAGGAACAATTCCCGAGGCAATGACGGCCGCCTTCAGCAAACCCAGATAGTCCTTGGCAAAATCAAATACCTCCTGCAGATTGCTGATCGGACAGGTGGTGGCCAGATCCACACTAGTGAGCTTCAGCACCGGCTCATCGATCACCCGGAGCCAGGTCTCTATGGGTGGCGCCGGTTTCGATGCCGGCGAACCATTCAATATACACAGATCAACCGATATATTCAGCACTCTGGCTCCCTCGGGATAATCCATGCCCAGAAAGAAAATATCGCTCCAGCCACTGTGACTCAGATCCATGCGCACCGGCGTGGTTTCGTGCAAACAGGGATACAACCCGGTTTGGGTGTCTTTTTTCAATAAAGCCGGCTGCACTTTCAGCGGTTGATCAACCGGGTGCCCAATACGGAACATCCACTTGTTTCCGGCGGTCGAACGTACACTGATCCTTACCTGATCGGCCAAAGTCTGAAAAGCCAGCTGATGATAAGCATCGGCCAGACTGCTGGATATGCCTTCATTGGCGCCGCTTTTCAACTGCACCTTCAAAAGCAGGTCGATGGCCTCCTCAAAACGACGCTTCAGCAAATGCTCATAAGCCTCGTACGGAATAAGCCCCTCGGTGCCAATCTCCGGATGTGTAGGAATGTAAAAACGGTGGATGGCATAAAGGAAAAACAGCGCCCTCACCCGATTGTACAGGTTCGGTTCCGATTTCCGGTACTCCTCCAGCGCCTTTGCCTCCTGCAGCAACTGTTCAACGGATTTGGTCCTGCAAATGTCGTCGATCGACCGGTTTTTCACGGCCGGATCCCCGGAATTAATAATATCTGTGAGTAATGTCATTGGGTACCTCCGTAGTGGGCGAGCCATGTCTCGCCCTTTTTTATCAATCGAGCCATGTCTCGCCCTTTTTTATCAATCGAGCCGCGCTCGCCCTTTTTGCCAATTTGTGGAAGCTTTATTTCTTCAACATGAAGTATTCCAGCAACTCACTCATCACCTGATCACGGTCTTTGCCGTTCAGCGCCAGGGCAAGCTGAGCCTTGAGCAAGCCGTAGCGCGATCCCATGTCGAAGCGCAGGTCATTCTTCTCTAGTGCCATATATTGCTCGTTCTGAGCCAGTTCGTTCAGTGCATCGCTCAATCCGATGCTGTTGCCAGCGGCCTTTTTTAAATTTTTATCGAGATAGGTCATCACCGTAGGCGCCAGCACATGCATGCCAAAAAAACACAGGTAATATCCGGCCCTGAGACCGGGGATCATCAGTTTCTGCTCGGCAATCGTGGGGGTCGGCTTTTCGATGATCTTATCGATCAGATATAGGTCGGTGGTCGGATGCACCCGCTTACCCCCGATAGTCCCGAAACTGGTGATCAGACTTTCGCGGGTCGGTGTAACTGCCGAAACCGAACACTCATTCTTTTTGGCCACTTCGGTCAGATGCTTTGCACAAGGCATGTTGCTCTGATTCACATACATATGATCACCAACCAAATGCAAAAAATAATCATTCCCGATGAACGGCGCCCCGCATAGCACCGCGTACCCATATCCCAGCGGCTTATCCTGCGGAATGAAATGAATGCGCGTATCACCCGAATCCATCCCGGCATATACATCCAGATCTCCGGGATGTACAACCACCCCGATCTCCTCGATGCCCGCCTGACGCGCCTCCTCAATGAGAATCTCGAGAACCGTTTTCCGGTTACCGTCACTATCCACCAGCGTCTGCATCGCCAGCTTCCGCTGATCGGCTCCTGCCGCCGTGATCAAGGCTTTTTTAATTTGCATGGGACTCCGTTTTACTTTTGTTGCCCAATATTAACAAAAAGAGAGGCAAAAATGAACGTAACGATCAACACAGATGTCAGTACAGATGGTAAACCAGATATCATTCACTAATTTTATCAGGTAATTGTTTAAAACTCAAACCATGAAAAAAGCAATCAACTTACTGTTAATCACCCTGATGCTATGTGCCGGTACCGCTATGGCCGGTGAACCCATCCGCCTCGGCGTGGTGGCCGGAATGAACAGCAGCACCCTGAATTCCGAATCCTATATCGCCAGAATCGGTTTTAACGCCGGCGTAAAAGCCGAATTCGGATTACCCTCCGCGGCTAATGGCCCATATCTGAGTGCCGCTGCCCTGATCTCCTTAAAAGGGGCAAAAGTCGACCTGGGCCCGCTGGGTGAGATAACCTTTAATCCCTATTATCTCGAAATCCCCATCCATGTCGGCTATAAATATCCGGTTAACGACCGGTTGTTGTTTTTTGCTGATGCCGGTCCCTACGTCGCCTGCGGATTGATCGGGAAAATCAAAGCCGATCTGGTGATGACCGATGATGAGAGTGAGAATATTTTCGGCAACGAAAACCTGAAACGTTTCGATGCCGGAGTAGGGCTGCGTGCAGGGATGGAACTGAACAGGGCGCTCCAGCTATCGGTGGGCTACGATTTCGGTTTAACGACAGTCTATGACGCCGAACATTATGATGGCTCCGAAGCAACTGCCAAAAACGGCAACCTTTCCATTTCTCTGGCCTATCTGTTTTATACCCGTTAAGGTATAAATTCATTATTTCGATTGTTTTTATACCCGTAAGGGTACATTAATAAAAATAATGATTACATTTATACCCTAAAAGGTATAAAGCATGACATTTGCAGAATTGATCAAAGAGAAGAGAAAAGCTTCCGGCCTCACTCAACCTGAGCTGGCGGAGAAGGCTGGCGTTGGTCTCCGCTTTATCCGTGAACTGGAACAGGGCAAGGAAACACTTCGTATCGACAAAATAAACCAGGTGCTGAAACTGTTCGGATATGAAGTCGGACCGGTTAAATTGATCAGGGAGGAAAGCGGACAATGAGAAAAGCTGAAATAAAATTCAGTGGTCAGACTGCCGGGTGGCTGATACAAGATGAGAATGGCTTTCATTTCACTTACGATCCGGCCTATCTCCTCAGTGAAAACCCTATTGCTGTAAGTCTGACCCTTCCACTGCGGGAACAGCCCTATTCCAGCCAGCTCCTTTTCCCCTTTTTTGACGGATTGATTCCGGAAGGGTGGTTACTGGATTTAGCGCAAGATAACTGGAAGTTAAATCCACGTGACCGGATGGGATTATTATTGGCTTGTTGTAAGGATTGCATCGGAGCAGTAAGCGTTCATCCGGTAACAGAAGAGGAGGTTGTATGAGCCGCTGTTTGTATTGTTATCAGCCATTGAATGAAATCCAAACAGATTTTCATCCGGCCTGCAGCAGAAAAATATTCAGACAACCAACACCACCTGAACTTCCATACAATGAGGATCAAATGAGGGAACTGGCTCTGCAAGTCATTCAAAGTCAAACAACTGTCACCGGAGTGCAGCCTAAATTATCATTACATCTTTTATCTGACAAAAAAAAAACGGACCCAAAACGTTTTACCATTGTTGGATTATGGGGCGACTATATCCTCAAACCACCATCATCCCGATTTCCTGAAATGCCTGAAGTAGAAAGCCTGACCATGCATCTGGCGGATATCGCTAAAATTAAAACTGTCCCTAACAGCCTGATCCGGCTGCAATCAGGGCAACTGGCCTATATCACAAAACGCATTGACCGCATTAATGAACAAAAATTGCACATGGAAGATTTGTGCCAGCTGACCGGACGATTGACTGAACAAAAGTATCAGGCCTCATACGAACAGGTTGCTAAAACTATTTTTAGATATTCCACAAACCCAGGCCTCGATGTAGTCAATTTCTATGAGCTGATCTTATTTTCTTTTCTTACCGGCAATGCGGATATGCACCTGAAAAATTTCTCCCTGATTTATGGGAATGGACTAAACCCGGTATTAGCACCCGCTTATGATCTGCTGTCTACCGCTATTGTCAATCCCTCTGACGATGAGGACCTGGCATTAACCCTGAATGGCCGAAAGAAGAAAATCAGTCGGAAAGATTTCGTTGCTGCCTTTACCCGTTCCGGGCTCGACATCAAACAGCAGGATAATATTTTCGGGAAAATGATGCGATCAAAAGATAAATGGATGGAAATGATCGATATAAGTTTTTTGAGTAATGATCTGAAACAAGTTTATAAAAGTCTGATCGAAGCGCGCTTTTCAAGAATTAACTGAAATTCCTGCCTACCTGAATATCTTACCCGCAAAATTTTGACCAAATCACATTCCCCCAAATCAGTTTAGTCCTACCTTTGAGCCATGAACAAACTACTCTGCCTCCTAACTACCGTAGCCCTGGTACCCACCATGCTGGCCGGACAAAACATGCTGCCCCAGGCAAAATCCCGTAATTCCTTTCAACCGGTCAATGCCCGGGTTGCCGGTCTGAAATCCATGTCGGGCATCAAAAAACAACTGGACAACACCTATCAGGAAATATATAATATCGCTACCGGTCAGTATGATAGCGACTATCGCGAGGAGTATTCCTACAATAATAACGGAATCTATCAGAAAGTAATCTGCTCGGATTATGATACACTCGCAAAAGCCTGGGTCTTTACCGATGAGTTCACGAATATTTATGATGAGGCCGGCAAACTGGTTCGCATCGATATCCGTTCACTCGACCTGGTCAAAAATGAGTGGGGCACCTCGAAAGAAGAGTACGAATACAATAGCATCGGACTGACGGCCGCTTTGATTACCTCTAATTGGGATGCCACCACCAGCAAATGGATCCCGGCCAGCAAGAATGTGATGGAGTATAGTGAAAACGGTAACCT
>JAQWAJ010000113.1 GCA_028707745.1 Bacteroidales bacterium
CCGACAGGATCACCAGGGATGATTTCAGAGATGCCAACTGGTCCGTACAGTTTGGCGCCGGCTTGGATTTGTTAATGCTGACTTTTGACGTTGGATATGAATATGGGTTAAATAGCTTTATGTCAATTAATTCAATTGAAGATTTGAATCCTCGAAATAATCTGTTTTTCTGTTCAATAGGTTGGCGTTTGTTTTAGGTTGCTCGTAAAGTTGGTAAATTAATAGTGAGGTGCTTTTTTATGTTTTGCCGGGCTTTGCCCGGAGGAAATTTTATTGACTGATCCCACAGAGTAGTTGTATGTTGCAAATTCCTCTAGTTAGTCTGGCGCTTTTTTTAGTGGCGATTGTCACTTTAGGGTTAGCGATTTATGCACTTCTGAACATAAACGTCAGGGGAGCGTCTCCATTTTGCTTTCTGATGGTCGCTTTTACCTTTTACATTGCCGGATTTGCCATGGAATTGATGACCCCAACGGCATCCGGGATCATTTTTTGGCTTAAAGTCGAATATCTGGGTATTGCCACTTTACCTTGCATGTGTCTGTTGTTGGCAATACGGCTGACTGGAGAAGACCGATGGCTGCAATGGTGGCCACTGAAGCTTTACCTGCTATTCCCTCTAATCACACTGTTCATTTATTACACCAATTCATGGCATCATTTGTTTTACAAAAGCTTTGGAGCTATATGCCAGGTTTACACCTATTATGAACTGGTAATTGATAAAGGCCCTTGGTATTATGTCAACATCGTTTATCTCAACTTGTCGATGCTTATATCTGTAATACTATTTACCAGAAAGTTAAAGAAGGATGTTGTGGAACGCCAGCAATCGTGGATACTGATTATCGGAGCTTCGGGGCCGTGGATTGCCCATCTTATTTATCTATCGGGTCTTACGAAAGGTTTTGATATCAGTCCGTTTGGATTTCTTCTTACTGCACCATTATTTGCCTGGGGGGTTTTCAGAAATTACATGGTTTTTCTGATCCCCAAAGCGAGAAATTACCTGTATCAGTCATTGGTAGATGCTGTTTTGATTATCGATAATAATAAGAACCTGATTGATTTTAACAAAACAGCAGGAACATTATTCAAAACACTCAACCGAAGTGTAATTGGAAAACCGGTTTCAGAATTTTTTACTGAAAATCCTGAAGTTAATGAACTGATCGAGAGTCCTGAGATTCAACGGACTCAGGTCAAACTCATTTTGGGCAATGTTAAAAGGTCATTTATCCTGACCAACTCTGATGTGACCAGCAGAGCAGATTTTAAACTTGGGAACATCATCATGATGCATGAGATCACAGATCAAATGTTTCTGTTAGATAATCTCCGGGAGAGTGAAGAGAAATACCGCCTGATATTTGAAAATACACCGGTTGGAGTTTTTCAGTACGATATATCAGGTAAGATTACGACCTGTAATGATGCTTTCGTGAAGCTTATAGGTTCTTCCCGTAAAATTCTGATTGGGTTCGATATCAATAAATTACCTGACAAGGTGATGGTCAAAACAATTTTGGATTCGCTTCATGGTGAAGTCGGTTATTATGAACACGAATATGAATCTTTTACAGCCGATAAGATTACCCCAATACGTGGCCTGTTTGCGCCAATTTCATCTAAGGAAGGCGCTATCCGTAGCGGAGTAGGTATAGTTGAAGATATCAGTGCTAAGCACCTTGTTGAAAAACAGCTCAAATACAGAGAAGAGTTTGAGAGCATTCTAATGACTCTGGAATTGGATTTTCTGAACACCGAGATTAGCGAAATTCCTCACGTATTTAATGAATGCCTGATGAGACTCGGAACCTTTTGCAAGGTTGACCGTGCCTATGTTTTCTGCATTGATCAGGCAAAAGGGATTATGCAGATTACCCATGAATGGCAGTCTCCGGGTTTAAATCCGGAGTTAATGGAATTGAAGTCGTTGACAATTAGTACAATACCTCGGTTGATGAAAGATTTATACGATTGTGAAATCATTTATCTGCCTGATCTGTCATTAATTCCACCGGATTGGGATGATGAAAGAAAGCTACTGGAGTTGTATGATATTCAATCGATGATTGTGGTACCCTTAAAATTCGGCGGGGAATTGTTAGGTTTTGCTGGTTTTGATTCCATCAGGGAACCCAGAAAATGGAACAAGGATGAGATATCATTACTTAAGGTACTTGGGCAGATTTTTGCCAGCGTCCTGAAGAGGCAGGACGCAAATGAGCAGCTGATTTCTGCCAAAGAAAAAGCTGAAGAGGCCAGTACGGCGAAATCCATATTCCTGGCAAATATGAGTCATGAAATTCGCACGCCGCTTAATGGGATCCTCGGTGTAGCTGAAATGATGCGCAAAGAATCTGAATATCCCGGGATTCATAAGTATTCAGATATCATTCTTACCAGCGGGAACCGATTACTGCAGACCTTGAGCCAGATTCTGGATCTGTCGCGGGTGGAGTCGGGTAAAATGGAGTTGGAGATCGAACCGGTAAATGTTGATCAAGCCATTGATGATGTGATTTCCCAATATATTAATGCTGCCAGACAGAAGAATCTGTTTATGGAACGGCAGCATGGAGGAGAGCATTTTATTCTTAATTTGGATGATCAGTTATTTAGAAACTGTTTATCGAACCTGATCAATAATGCGATCAAGTTTACCAGCCAGGGAGGAATTACCATCTCAACAGCAATCGAAATAGTCAAAGACCGCAAATATGCGATAATCAGAGTATCTGACACGGGTATTGGCATATCAGAAAAAAATCTGGTATCGATTTTTGAAGATTTCAAACAGGTAAGTGAAGGAGCGAAAAAGGAATATGAAGGGGCGGGACTGGGGTTGTCGCTGACCAAAAGTTTTGTGGAATTATCAGGGGGAACAGTAAGGGTTGAGAGTGTTCATGGATTTGGAGCAACGTTTATTTTAAGTTATCCTGCTCCGGTTAAGGAATAGAGCAAATTTACTGAATATCTTATGGATATGAAGCATTTGAAGTTTGAGAATCACAGCAATAAATTGTTGCCTTTTGATCTTTTTCTTAAAAGGGTGATCAGGTTTGCACTATATTCCTTATGTCTGATTGTCTTTTCAGTGGGGATCGGAACCGTTGGGTATAGATATCTTGGCCATTTATGTTGGGTTGATAGTTTTTACAATGCCTGTATGATTCTTACCGGAATGGGACCGGTTTCGGTTTTGACAGAAAATGAAGGTAAGATCTTTGCTTCATTTTATGCCCTTTTCAGCGGAATTGCATTTTTAACTACCATTGCTGTACTTTTTGCACCAATTATACATCGCTTTTTACATTCACTGCATATCAGTGAAGATCAATAAATTCTGAACTTAATTCAGAACGCTGACCAGAAGTCCAAAATTCAGCGTCGTTACAACGATTCCCGTCATATACAGTAAAAACCGGGATAATGGTGTGTTTTTGTATTTCCCCATTACTTTCTCAGAAGAGGTTAGATAAACTTGCAAAAATATAGTGATTGGCAGTTGGATGCTCAGGAGCATCTGTGATAATATCAGTCCGTTAAATGGATTGGAAATCAGGAATATGACAACTGTGGCGATCACCAGGGAGATGATAACGCCCAATTTTGAATGGTTATCCCTGATATCATAAGGTTCCTTAAAAATCCCAGCAAAAATCGAACCGGCAGCCATACCGGAAGTTATAGTTGATGCGATTCCGGCAAAGAGAAGTGCTACCGCAAAGATAATGGCAGCCTGTCCGCCAAGCAATGGTTCCAGTATTTGGTGGGCCTGGGGTAACTCGGTAATGGGTGTCCTGGTTTTGAAGAATGTGGCAGCTGCGAGCAGAATCATGGCACTATTGATTGCCCAGCCGACAATCATGGAAAATAAAGTGTCAAACAGTTCATAGTCAAGTTGTTTCTTGATTATTTTATCGTCCTTAAGGTTCCACTGTCGACTCTGAATAACTTCTGAATGAAGGAATAAGTTGTGTGGCATGACCACAGCTCCCAATACACTCATGATGATGACCATGGATCCATTCGGGAACGAAGGGGTGATCCAGGATGCGGCCGCCTGTCCCCAATCGATTTGTACCAGACTCAATTCGTAAATGAAAGAAAGGCCGATAATGGAAACAAATGCAATGATCCATTTTTCGATGAGGCGGTATGAATTTGTCAGGAGCATGACAATGACGAAAGCAAGCACCATCAGGGATCCGGCCTTTATCGGGATATGAAACAACATGTTAAGGGCGATTGATCCGCCCAGGATCTCCGCCATGGATGTGGACACTGATGCCAGCATGGCTGATCCGAGGATTACTCTTGAATATTTAGGTTTCAGATAAGTGGTGGCAGCTTCCGACAGACAGAGTCCGGTTGCAATGCCCAGATGTGCGACGTTATGCTGGAGGAAAATAAGCATGATGGTTGACAGGGTGACCATCCACAATAAGGTATATCCGAAATTGGCACCGGCTGACATATTTGAGGCCCAATTTCCGGGATCGATAAATCCGACGGTAACCAAGAGGCCCGGCCCGATATATTTAAATATTTCGAGTCCCCCGAAACGGGGTTTATGGTTTTTGCTCTTTAGGTCCTGAAAAAATTTCATAGTAATAAATAAAAAAGTAGAGTTGGCAACTTTATAGAGTTGCCAACTGTCTGACAACTCATGTAATCTATGCTGAATGTACTCCCTGCGAAAGGAATTTGCAAGATAAATAATACAAGTATCAGAATATTAATCAGATGTATTTTGAAGTTGTCAACTTTTTATAATGTAGATTTCAATTATAATTCTAATCAACAACCACTTGGTTTGCAACTATTTGGAATGTTGACCAAAATGGTAAATTTATTTAAGTGGCAGAAAATAAATAATATAGCTTATAAGTTGCCAACTCTATAAAGTTGCCAACTTTACTCCAACACAAATTACAGAGCGGGGGCGCCATAGTGTTCAAACGGGTTGTATCCCTGTTGAATTTTGAGCTCTGGCAGGGAGCCTTTGTCGTCGAGATTTATGACCGAAAGTTTGGCCATTTTTTCCACTTCAACGGAGGCAAAGCCGAATTCTTCCACTACTTTGCCCAGAATGAGATATGCTCCGTATCCTTTAAATGGGTATAGCTTCAGACTTTGAGGAAAGTGAACAGTATCGAAGAATGCGCCTGTATCATCGAGGAAACATCCAAAGTGCATCAATTCGCGTTTGACTGTTCTGACATATTTTATGACCACCAGCTGGCCAACCATTCTGACATTCCGGCCGACATTCGCCGACAGATCCCGGGCCTTGATTTCACCACGGAAGGATGTTTTGATGAGATCGAAGTAGGAACAGGTAACGGGAAATCCGAACAGTTCCAGTTCGTCATAAGCATCCTCGAGGCGGTTTCGTTCCAGGTCAGGAAGCGTGAATTTTCTCCGGGGTAGCTGGAAGAGCCGGTCCTGGAGCTCCTTAGAGTCTTGTTTCCCCAGTAACATGTGGGCCTCCCAAAGAAGAGCCGACTTGGTTTTTCCGGTGAACGCAAAAGCATTCACGCGGATGAGCAGTATCAAGTGTTGAATTCCAATTTTTACGCGACTCACAAAGTCTTCCAGGTCGCGGAATTCCCCGTTTTCTTTTCTCTCTGCTGCAATTATGTTGCCGATATCCTGCTCTGCACCATTGATGTATCCGAATCCAAGAAAAATGTCTTTGCCGATAATCCGGGTGAGCTGGTTGGAATGGTTCACGCAGGGGGTATGGATTACGGCGCCCCATCGGCGGGCTTCGTTGATGTAAACCCAGGCTGAATAGAATCCGCCAAAATTGTTGAGTACGGCCACCATGAATTCTTTCGGGAAATAGGCCTTGAGATATAGACTCTGATAGCTTTCAACGGCGTAGCTTGCAGAGTGTGCCTTTGAGAAGGAGTAGGCGGCGAACGATTCGATTTGTCGCCAAACTTCACGCGTAACCTCTTCGGGGTAGCCTTTGTTCTGGCAGTTCTGAAAAAACTTGTTGACGATCCGCTGAAACTCGTCTTTCGACCGGTATTTGCCGCTCATAGCCCGCCGGAGCACATCGGCATCGCCCAGGTCGAGACCGGCGAAGTGGTGGCAGACTTTGAGTACATCTTCCTGATAGACCATAACCCCGTATGTTTCTTTCAGTTGCTGTTCCAGTACGGGGTGCAGGTAGGTGAATTTTCCGGGGTTGTTGAACCGATAGATGTACTCACGCATCATACCTGAGCTGGATACGCCCGGCCTGATGATGGACCTGGCG
>JAQWAJ010000114.1 GCA_028707745.1 Bacteroidales bacterium
GAAACTCTCAGCCTGGGCATGACTCATTCGGGTTAACTTCATGGCAGCAATGGAGAATCCGGCTGCAGAGATCATCCGGAGAATATCGCCTGTATATGCATGGGCTACAGCTTCCGGTTTGATGATGGTCAGGGTAATGTTACCAGCCATAATTGGAATGTTGTTTCTATAAAAATAACAAAATTCTACGTCCAATACCCACTGATTGCTATCTTTGAGCGATGCAAAATGAACTCTTTCACGGTAAACTGGATTTCAACCTGGAGTCCGGATGGCAGGAAGTCAGAGCTTTATTTGTGATCCCGCACAAAGTGCTGATCCTGACTCATAAAAATCCTGACGGGGATGCAATCGGATCTGCTTTAGGATTGAAATGGGTTCTGCTCAAACTGGGCCACACAGTTGACATAATTATTCCGGATGATGCACCTTCATTTCTGATATGGCTGCCTGGGCATAACGAGGTGATTGTCAAAGGCCGCAAATCAGATCAGTCAATATCCCGCTACTTTGATGAATGTGAGCTGGTTATCTGTTCGGATTTTAATACACCTGAACGCCTGGGATCGCTTGAAGAATCATTGCGTAAATGCGTTAAACCCAAACTCCTTATTGATCATCATCCTGTTTATGAACAGTTTACTGATGTTCAGCTGATCGATCCCCAAAAGGGCTCAGCATCCGAAATGGTGTTTCTCTTTTTGGAAAAGCTGTTATTTACTGAGCTTATCGGTCCTGAAGCAGCAACCTGCCTTCTCGCTGGAATCATGACGGACACCGTGGGATTGAAAGTCGCCAGCTCTTATCCTGAAATCTATGAAACTGTTGCTAAACTGATACGTCTGGGTGCCGATAAGGACCGGATCTACTTCGAGGTTTACAACATGTTTTCCACTGACCGGATGCGGTTGCTGGGGTATAGCCTGGAGCAGAATATGAAGGTTTTGCCGGAATTCAGGGCTGCCTATATTGCATTGAGTAAGAATGATTTAAAAAATTTTCGCCATAAAAAGGGAGATACCGAGGGCTTTGTGAATTATCCGCTTTCCATTGCCAATGTAATCTTTTCGGTATTGTTTACCGAGCAGACTGATCATATCAAATTATCACTGAGGTCGCGTGGAAATTTTCCGGCCAATGAATTTGCCAAAAAGTACTTCAATGGCGGAGGACATAGAAATGCGGCAGGCGGACGCTATAGCGGGACCTTACAGGAAGCGATCGGGCAGTTTGAATCTGCTTTGATCGATTATAAGGAATTGCTGCATGCTGAAAGCTGAAAAACGGAGCTTTATTTTGAATCCAATGCAACTTAAGGAACTTTCGATATTTGTGATGCTATTAACCTCACTTTTAATGGCCGGTGGTTGTAAGCCCAAATATCGGCAGCCCGAAGTGCAGGAAAAAATCATAGCTCCGGATCAGGCATCTGTGATAGAATCAAATCAACTGATGATCAGGCAGAATGCTCAATTGATCAGGGACCAGGCCACCGTTAGAGGATGGACCCTGACTGAAACGGGTACCGGTGTTTTTTATCAACGATACCCGTTGAAAAGAAGTGAACCGTCGAAAAAAATTGAACCGGGCGATCGGGTGTCATTGGAGTACGAGGTGAGACTGCTGAATGGGGTATTTTGCTATTCATCCAAAGATAAAGGACTGAAACAATTCATCGTTGAGAAAAGTGACGCTGAGTCGGGCTTGCATGAGGTTATTCAATTGTTGCATCCGGGAGACAGCGCACTGGTGGTTATTCCCCCGCACCGGGCTTTCGGACTGACTGGCGATGGTGACCGAATTCCACCCCGTGCGATTCTGGTTTATGACATTCGTATCGATTCAGTGATCAGGCATCAGAATAATTAACCATTTTTCTATTTTTATCAGATAAAAGAATAATATGAGATCAACCGCCATCGTATTACTTGCCGTTGTTTTGTGCTGCTGTTCCTGCGGTAATAAAGAAAGTGGGTTTAAACAACATCCATCAGGATTGTCGTACCGTTTTTATGAGCTCAACAATGAAGGTCAGATGCCAAAGACAGGAGATATCCTTGTTTTGTCAATGAAAGTTAAGACTTTGGATGACAAGGTTATCGATGAATCCAATTATTACCGGATGCAACTGAGCAATCCTATGTTTAAAGGTGATTTTTTCACGGGTTTGGCTCTTTTACAGGTGGGTGACAGCGCCTGTTTCAAATTGGACGCCGCCAGATTTTTTGAAAAGAACAGAAAAAGAGATGTTCCGGTCGAATTCAAACCCGGAGATCCGGTATTTGTATATGTCAGGCTGAAAAACATACTGAGCGCTGAAGATCTCGACGGTGAGAAGGAGACCGCTTACCATACCGATCGCGATCAGGAAATGAGCCTTCTCAGAGACTATCTCTCGATGGCGAACGTGACTGTTAGCCCCACAAAATCCGGACTTTACTATATCGAGAAAAAGCGTGGAACCGGCAAAAAGGCTGAAATCGGCAAAACATTGGTCGTACATTATACCGGAACTACCATTGACGGCAAGGTTTTTGATTCTTCGCTCCAGAAGGGCAAGCCTTTTTCATTTATACTTGGGAAAAACCAGGTAATCCGGGGATGGGACGAAGCATTCCTGTTTATGCACGAGGGTGGGGTAGCCCGGTTCATTATTCCTTCAGATTTGGCATACGGTAAGGATGGTTTCTCGAATGTGATATTGCCTTATTCAACATTGGTTTTTGAAGTCGAATTACTAGAAGTTAATTAATATGAAACCCAATCGATACAGCGCTTGTTTTGTTCTGATAGTATCATTTTTTCTGGTTGGTTGTAATTTGGATCAACCATGGGAAGAAGAAGCTACTGAAATTTCAAAATATATATCAGACCACAATATTACCACGCAACCTCTGGCGAGCGGACTCTATTATATCGAAACAAAAACCGGAACCGGAACGGCTGCTACCTATGGGAAAACCGTGGTTGTCAATTATACCGGGAAATATCTGGATGGAACGACATTTGACTCGCGTACAAATTATTCCTTTATTCTGGGTATGGGCTATGTTATTGATGGCTGGGATGAGGGTGTCGCCTATATGAAAGAGGGGGGTAAAGCCACTCTTATCATTCCTTCGGATCTGGCTTACGGGACTTCAGGTTATGGAGGTATTCCGGGCTACACCCCATTGGTTTTTACCATCGAACTGGTGGATGTTAAATGAGGTTGATAACCAGCCCGTCATATCCGGGTTCTATACCTTTGGGCAGCTTTTTCAGCATCTCTTCCTGGGTACCTGCCTGATGTGACAGATGGGTCAAATAGGCTTTATCGGGTTTGATCTCTTCGATGAGCCTGACCGCATCGGGTATGCTATTGTGTGAAAGATGTTGTTCCCATCTTAACGCATTGATGACGAGAACTTTAGTTCCGTATATCTTTCCCATCTCCTCTTTGGGAATGTAATTCGAATCTGAAAT
Source organism: Bacteroidales bacterium (assembly GCA_028707745.1). Classification (GTDB taxonomy): domain Bacteria; phylum Bacteroidota; class Bacteroidia; order Bacteroidales; family UBA12481; genus UBA12481. The sequence goes on from JAQWAJ010000114.1 coordinate 3,466, forward strand.
ATAGGTGAAATCACCAAACCGGTATCCCAGGATCGGTAATTTGTAGTGCAGCGATCTGATCGCAATGATGGTGATGCCATTGATTTCGATGTTACCCGGTTCAATAGGATTCAGGTTCATCTGAGGAATCCCGGGATACTGAATCACTGAAAAAACATAAGCAAAATCCGTACGAATCGTGTTCAGCACCCTTTGCTCAGCATAGATTTCGATTGCCTTTCGATGGAGAAAATTCAGGGCCCGGATGTCATCTAAACCAGCAACATGATCCTTATGCTCATGGGTCAGCAGGATGGCGTCGATTCTTCTGACATGGGCTCTGAGCATTTGCTGCCTGAAATCGGGACCTGCATCGATCAGAAAAACCTGGTCCTGCCATTCGATAAGGGCTGAGGAGCGGAGGCGATTATCCCTGGGGTCTTCAGAATTACATACACGACAGTCACAGCCTATAATTGGAACGCCCAACGATGTACCAGTACCCAGTAAAGTGATTTTCAGTGATGGATTCATTATTCAATCAAATGTTCAAATATAACAAACATGGGCCTTTTTCTTATTTTTACGATATGAAAGGTACTCTTTGGTTGATTCCGAATACGCTTAATGACGGTGACCCGCTGAAGTCACTTCCGGCAGTCGTGGTAGAGCAGGTTAAGTTACTGCGTTATTTTATTGTGGAAAATGAAAAAAGTGCCCGCCGCTTTTTGGTCAGGACGGGTATGAAATCATTACTGGAAGAGATTGAGTTCGGATTGCTCGATGAGCATAGCCGGGTCGACGACCTGGAACCGTTGATTCTTCCAGTACTAAAGGGCTGTGATGCTGGATTATTGTCGGAATCGGGATGCCCCGGGGTTGCAGATCCCGGCGCTGATCTCATCAGGCTGGCGCATGCTTCAGGAATCAGGGTCAGACCGTTGATCGGCCCCAGTTCGATCATTATGTCGGTGATGGCGGGCGGACTGAACGGTCAGAGATTCGTCTTTCATGGATATCTTCCGGCAAAACCACAGGACAGGATCCGCAAAATCAAAGAAATTGAAAACCGTTCAAAACAGAACCAGGAGACACAGGTATTTATTGAAGCTCCTTACCGGAACCGCCAAATGCTGAATGATCTGATCAATAATCTTTCGCCGGATACGTTATTGTCAGTATCTGTGGATCTTACTACCGAACAGGAACTCATCAAAACAGCAAGAGTATGGGAGTGGACGAAGTTTGATATCGACATCAACAAACGTCTGGCCGTATTCTCCATATTGAAAACCTAAAACATACGGATATGGGCCTAACCTTAATTGAAAAAATCTTAGTCAACCACTCCAAACATGAATCTGTAAAACCCGGACAGATCGTGGATGTCGATATGGATGTCAGGGCAGCCCGGGACTTCGGGGGTGCCAATGTGGTCAAAAATCTGAAAGACCATAATCTCTCCATCGATGATCCGGCGAAAACCTTCTTTACCTTTGACTGCAATCCTACCGGATCAGATCAGAAGTATGCGGTAAATCAGCAAATATGCAGACAATATGCCCGTGAAAATGGAATTCGGGTTTATGACATTGACAAAGGCATCGGAACACACATCCTGATCCATGAGGGTCTGGCTATTCCGGGATCGACGGCGGTTACCACCGACTCTCACGCGAACATTCTGGGGGCAATCGGTGCTTTTGGGCAGGGAATGGGCGATCAGGATATTGCTGCCGCCTGGTCACACGGCAAGCTATGGTTCAAGGTTCCGGAATCAGTAAAGATTGTTCTGAAAGGCAAACGGCCGGAAGGGCTGTCGGCCAAGGATATCGTGCTGAATTTGCTGGATCGATTTGGCGCCAATGAATTGTTGGGGTACAGTGTCGAGCTGGTAGGAGAATCGATTGATGAACTTACTCTGGATGAACGCATTACAATCGCCAGTATGGGTACCGAAATGGGAGTAATCATACTTCTTTTCACACCCAATCAGGAGATACTTGATTATTGCTCCAGGCAAGCTGGCCGTAAAATTGATCCTGTTTATGCAGATCCTGATGCTCATTATGCCAGGGAATTTGAGCTCAATATCCCGGAATTTGTGAAAAGAGTTTCATTACCGGGAGCTCCGCACCATACTTCGCCAGTGGAAAAACTCTCCGGTATCCGGATTGATTCGGCATTTATCGGGAGCTGTACCAATGGCCGGTACGAGGATCTGGCAACAGTTGCCAATATCTTGTATGAACGTAAGGTGGCCCCGGGTGTGGTTTTGAAAATAGTGCCCGCGACAGATGAAATTTGGCAAAGATGCCTGAATGAAGGCTTTATCGATATTTTTAAAAGTGCCGGAGCCCTGGTATCCAATGCCGGATGTGCTGGATGTGCCGCCGGACAGGTTGGTCAGAATGGCTCGGGAGAAGTGACGATCAGCACCGGAAACCGGAATTTTCCGGGGAAACAGGGGAAGGGGGATGTATATCTGGCTTCTCCCGCTGTTGTTGCTGCTTCGGCGATTGCAGGGTTTATTACAACTCCTGAAGGTATTCCTGATGAGCCGTCATCAATGGTCTTCAGTTCACATCAAGGAAATTCTGATTCAGCGCCAATGGCTCACGTGATCGAACCACAATTGTCAGAAAAACCGGTGGAGGTCGAAGGTCGCATTTGGTATATCCGGGAGGATAATATTGATACCGATATGATATTCCACAACCGGTATCTGGCTATAACCGACATCAAAGAGATGGGGCAGTACACCTTCGACAATCTGAAGGGATATCAGGATTTTGCCAAAAGAGCACAAAAAGGGGATATT
>JAQWAJ010000115.1 GCA_028707745.1 Bacteroidales bacterium
ATAAACCAGACTGGCGTTGGCTTTGCTTACCCCGATAACGGCCCTGCCTCCTGAAGGGTAACCATTTTCGTGAGGAACCATCGTCCAGGTGCTACCGCCATCAGTCGAACGGAAAAAGTTACCGCCGGCAACCGCATAAGCGTAGGTGGAGCTACCCGGGCGAAATTTGATGTCTTTGTAGTTTGACTGATCGGAGGTACGGGTCCAGGTTTCACCTCCGTCAAGCGTCTTGAATATTCCGCCGCTGGTGGCAGCCAGAATAAACCTGTCATTGTTTTCGGCACGGGCCATCATGCCAACGATAACGTTGCCCATTCCGGTATTGAATTTCACCCAGGAGAGACCGCCGTCGTCACTGCGGAAAACGCCCATGCCCGGAGCATCACCGCCATCACGGTCGCCGGTGCCAATCAGAATCTGTTTCGGGTTGGTTTTGCTGACCAGAATGGCAGACACTCCCAAGGTGGGCATGGTATCGGTGGCCGAAGACCATGTTTTACCGCTGTCGTGGGTCATCCAGAATCCGCCGGATGGTGCTCCGACATAGACAGTTGCCGTATCAGTCGGATGAAAGGCGATGGAATTTACCCGGCCAACGCCGGTGTAGCCACCAAAGTTAACGCGTGTTTTCGGGCCCAATTCCTGCCAAACGGGATTGCCGGTTTTCAGCCGGTCACTAACCGGATGTTCCTGCACATATTGATTAAATTCATTGTATACATTATCGGGCGCAGGGAATGATCCATCAGGATTGACGCGGTTTTCCCAAAAATATTCCCATCTTTTAAATGGCTTATAACCAGTGCCCCTGCCGGTTTCACGACCTTCGAAGTAGGTGTAGAATGCCCGTTGAATCTCGAAAAAGTTGGCATTCGGATCCTGCATCATCTCTGCCCAGTAAGGATGATTCGCATAATCCTTAGTAGTTGTCGAAGATTTTTGTTGGGCCTGAATCGATAGGCTGCCGAACAGTAAAAAAGATAAGAACAGAAGGGAAAAACGCGTGTGCCTCATATCAAGTAATTTATTGACAATAGTTTATTTTACCTGCTTGCAAGTTTACAAAAATATTGCATAATAAGAAGTTTTGAACAACAGGGAGATGCCAGGACTTTCAGAAAGGCCCCCATTTGCTGGTATCGCAATCTGACTCTAGTTTCGATTCGATAAGGTCCGGCAGTGCCTGAAAGAAATCGATGCCAGTCAACTGCTCAATTGAATCAGTGGCGACTACATATTGGGCAAGTGAACCAGCCACTTTTTTATTCGGAAGCAGAAAAGCGATCATCCGGATGTCATCCCTGGTATAATGGAGAATAATTTTATAATAATACCTGGGCACACTGACCTTATTCCGGCCAATCTTCCCAAGGTCCGAAGTCAATACACCTCCCGTAACAATGTAGAGTGAATCGTATGTCAATACCCAATCTCTGACCTTTGCCTCAAGTTTGCTCCAGATTCCCCGGTTAAAACTGGAATTCTGCGGCGACATGTTAGACAGATAAAAGGTTTCACTGATGGCTTCTTTCGAAAACGACATATCTTCCGCGGGGCATAAATGACCCCGGTCGAAATTTGAACCCGTATAATCGGCTAACTCAGCCGATCCGGTTTTAACCAGGGGATCGGGCCTGAAGTTATTCCTGCGGTCGAACTCACTGGTCGGCATGGCGGCTGTGAGCAGGTAAGCTACCCACTCGGCCTGTTCATTGGCCTCTTTATATGATAAGGTATAATACTTATGCCTGACGATCTGATGGGTGGTGCTGGTGGGATAAAAATTCGATTTGAAGTCGATGACGGGCTCCTCAGCAAAACAGTCACAGGAACAGATCAACCAAACAGCCAGAAGGCCGCTTGCCGGTAAAATTTTCATGGTATAACGCGTAATTCCTTATTGGGGGCCGAAGGTAAAGAAAAACAGGAACCCCTGAATGCAAAAAAAGAGGCTGCCCTTTTGAGACAGCCTCCTTAATCAAACGCTATTGAGATTATTTTACGTCCACAACTGCGTGTGCAGCAACATATATATTCTTCGTTCCAAAAGTATTAGGAACTGTAAATGTATAGGTGTTGGCAGCCAGCGCTCCTGAGTTATAACCGAGTTGACCCGGCGCTGAAATATAACTTTTCTGTTTATTCAACGGCAGTGGAGTTGTTCCGACATAAAGGTGTGCTTCGGTGATTTTGCACGAAGAAACCACCGTATAAGTTACCACGATATTCGAACCGATTGTAACGCTAACTCCGCCAACCGGAATGCCTTTGGTGATGATGTTTTGCCCTGCACCAACATACAAGGTGTAATCCTTTGATGTTGTGCCATAAGCGATCAGGTTGGTCCAGCCCCAGTTATTGCCGGTTTTGGGTGATAATGAGTTGAACGCGGTAGAGGTGCCATTTTTATCATAAGCCCAACCGGTACCTGCTCCCGGCAACCATCCATAAGGATTGCCAATTGGGAAGGTGCAGTTATTTATGATTTTTTGCGAAATCGTTGAGGTGTTACCACACGCATCTGTTGCCGTCCAGGTACGGGTCGTCCAGATCGCTCCGGTTGAAGTGGTTTCCATCTGGTCTAAGCCACTGATGGATACTGTTGGAGTGAAATTGCCATTATTATCGGTGGCAGTGGGAGTGACAAATGTGGGAGTGGCATCGCAGGCAATAGTGATGATAGGATCACCGGCAAGTGTTAATACCGGTGGTATTTTATCAAGAGTGATCGATTGTCTGACTTCTTCTGATTTATTGCCACAGGCATCCGTTGCTGTCCAGATACGGGTTGTGGTGAATCCATTGATTGCATCAACATAGGTGATTACCGGATTGCTGTCGCAATTGTCAGTTGCCGTAGGGGCGGTGAAATTCAGTTCACAGGCCAAAGGAACATCGGCACCCTGATTGGTTAATACCGGTTTGGTAACATCTTGTACGGTAATGGTTTGATTTGCCGTAGCGGTATTGCCGGCTGCATCTGTAATCAGATAGGTGCGGGTAATGATAGTCGGACAGGATCCAACGCGGGTTTCGCTGCCTTCCACATAAGTGACCGGAACCGTTGTCAGCGCACAGTTATCACTTGCATCGGTGATCACATTTGCATTGGGTGCAGGAACCTCGCCAATACATTGCACAGCGGAGGTAACATTTGATGCTTTAGGAGCCGTTTTATCCGTCACGGTCACGTTATATTGAGTAAACCAATTATTACCCCAGGTGGTGCCGGCACCAAATCCCGTTTGTGCACCATAGGTCGGCGAACTCAGTTCGGCGTGTGCGGCAACGATTAATGTCAGCGGAGTGCATCCTGAAAAGTTGAGCTTGGTAAATGGAATCGTAAATGAATACGGGTTGGTGTTTGCTGTATAAACATAAGGGAAATTGCCTGGTACGAAGTTTTTCCCGTTATTGGGAACAGGACCAGTTCCGATATAGAAGTGTACCAGAGTGTTAAAGGTCCAATCGCCGGTTAAGGTATAAGTAACCCGGATTGCATCATTGGTAAGATCTCCGTCAGTATCGGTCTGACTGATTGTAACGGAACCAGCGTCCATCGTCTGACCCGCATACAGCGTAACAGATGAGATCTGAGCATCGGTCTGAGCCGATTTTAATGTAGTAGAAACAACGGCGGTTGCACCGGGAGTCGTAACAGATCCGGATGGGTCTGTTACAGCCTCAAAGTTCTCTTTAGCACAACTGCCCAGAAACAGGCTAACCGCAAAAACGGCGAGGATGTTCATTACACTTTTATTTATCGTTTTCATGAGTTGTTTTTTAATTTATTAATGACGATCTAATTGATAATCGAGACCCTATAGACGATAATCGTGCCAATCGTATTAATGTCATGAAAATCAGATCGATAAGAAAATCGGTACCCATTCAACTTCCACATTGTGGAAGATTTTCTGGTTTTAACACGATTTCTGTCACGAACTGGATAGGAGTGAAAGGGGTATAATTGGGGGGTACAATAAAAAACAAACCCCTCAGACACAATGGCTTAAGGGGTTCATTCTGTAGCCCCGACTGGACTCGAACCAGTATCTATAGTTCCGGAAACTACTATTCTATCCCTTGAACTACGAGGCCATCATACAAATCAACTCACATTATCAACTTCACTTACTCTGTAGCCCCACCAGGACTCGAACCTGAATTTAAAGTTTAGGAAACTTCCGTTCTATCCCTTGAACTATGAGGCCATAAACGCGGATGCAAAAGTAGGAAAATTTGGATTCAATTAATTCCCTCCTCACAAACTCTTCAAAATGGAGATTATCGCATCGGTTTCATTGATCAGCTCAGTGTCAGTGCTGAAGCCCTTGGATATGAAACGCAGTTTGCCGCCTTTGTCAATGAAGTATTTTGCCGGTATTCCGGTTGGCTTATAGGTTGACGTGATTTTAAATTTATCAGAGGTGTTGCTAATAGGTTCATCCATAAGTACATGGAAAGAGTACTTGTTTTTACTCATGAATTTCCTCACTCTTTCCAGGGCATCACCTCCTTTTTCATTGATTGCAATGAACAAAAACACAACGTCAGGATGTTTTTCAATTTGCTTCTGCATAGCCGGAAATGAGGCTATGCAAGGGACACACCAGGTTGCCCATAAATCCAGGATTACGATTTTCCCCCGGTAATCGGATAAACTCACCGTTTTGCCGTCGATATCCTTTAATGAAAATGGCTGAGCGGTTTCATTGATCATTTTGGATTTGAGCTCCTGAATCAGCGTTGCCTGAACAGTTTTCTGCAGACTGTCGATATACACACTCAGATTGGTATCTCCACCTTTTTCAGAAGCATGAATGGATTGCAATTGTGCTGTCATTCCATTGTTTAATTTCCCCAGTCGGGCCATCTTCAAAAGCAGCTGTTTGGCTTCTTCTTTCTGACCGGTTAATTCCAGCAATTTGGCATATCGTTCCACCGATTCCGGCAATCCCTCCTCTGGCTCACCGTCAAATGCCATCTGCTGATATTGAATGGCTTCAGAATACCTTTTCAGGGCAAACAGCGATTTTGCATAGGTGTCGTAATACGGGAACCTGGCAAAACCCATGAATCTTTGCCAGTCCTCCTTTGTATAACCGACGGGCCTTGCATCAGGATCATCCTTAAAAGCAAAATATTTATCTAAAGTTACCTTTGCAATCTTACAGGCATAATCAGCATCGATTTTCTTATCTAACAGCTCAATGGCAGCCATATTGAGCATAGAGGTTTGATTGAACTTGTTTCTGATCAAACTGATGTATTTTTCAAATTCCGGATAATTCTTTTTTTTGACAAAGGCGATGGCAACATTGCCATTCAGGAGGTCAATGGTCTCTGAATCTTTTAGGCTGTCGAGTTTATAATCCTTGATAATGCGGTTCTTTGTCACAACACTTTGAAATGGATCTGTCTCTTTACTCATTTTTCGGATTTCAGACTGAACACCGGTGATCTCCTGAGCTGAAAGTGGCAGATTGGCAATGAGATAACAAGCTGCGATAGCGATAATCCTTAAATTCATAAGAGGTTAACTAATTGATCATTTTACTTTGCCAGAGGTCTATTTAACTTCTGATATACAAATGTATTTAATTCAGACGCTCAGCGAACCTCGAAACCCCCTGACTGCATAGTATGATTCGGCGCCGTTGTGGTATACGAATACCTGATCGTAGCGACGGTCGCAAAAAAGCGCACCCCCGTGTTTTCTGATGCCGGCAGGTGTCAGCACCCAGCTCGATGTTTTCAGATCGAAATTCCCGGTTTTCTGCAACTCCCGGTATTGCTCTTCCGTCAGAAGTTCAACGCCCATATCGGCAGCCATGTCCATTGCGTTATTTTCCGGTTTATATTCTTTCCTGGATTCCAGGGCTTCACGGTCGTAACAAAGACTTCTGCGGCCTTTAGGACTTTCTGCTGAACAATCATAAAAAATGAACTCGCCGGTAGTATGATCATAACCGACCATATCCGGTTCACCGCCGGTTCTTTCCATTTTATTGAGCGACCACAGTTTATCGGGAATGGCTTCCAACCGGGCCTGTACTTTAGCCCATTCCAGACCGGCATGGCGGTTCCTGTTTTTTTCAAAACGACTTTGTAGTGCGCCGAGCAGCTCATCCTGTTGTTCTGGCGACAACTTCCTGATATTTTTCATTTCTATAAATTGTTAATATTTGATGCTCCAATTCCTTAAACATCGGAATTGGGTTTTTAGTTCAGGACCAAAACAGAAACCTTTCGGGT
>JAQWAJ010000116.1 GCA_028707745.1 Bacteroidales bacterium
GCAGAGCAGCGCCCTCGTCGTGCACATATCCATGCAGGAGCTCATTCCGGAAAAAGGTGTCACGTTCAGTTGGGATGATCCGGTCACGTTCATAAAATCGCAATGGATTATAGGTCAGCGTTTCTGCTCCCAATGGTTTATAAAACTGCTCTTTCAGATAGGCTTCGTACTTTTTCCCGGTGATTTTCTCGATAATTTTCGGCCAGAGAATGAAGCTCAGATCAGAATAAACATAATGGCCCGGTTGCACCAGGGGTTCTGATTTGATTTTGTTGTATATCTGTTTATCGTAAGATTTAGCGCGCCAAAGGCCCTCCGAAATCCTAACCGGAAATTTCGAAGAGGAGTCCGGCTGTATGATATTAGTTTTGAAAGCCTTATCCAGATTTTTAGTATCGGCCCAAAACGGAATCCAACCCCGCAGACCGGCGCAATGAGCCAGCACCTGCCGGACGGTGATTTTATTCTTCGAGGTACCTTTAAAATCGGTCCAGTATTTTGCAAAAGGGGCATCCAGATCGATTTTTTTAGCCTCAACCAGCTTCATGATACCGAGCAGAGGTGCAGAAACTTTTGTAACCGAGGCAAAATCGAACAGATCTTCTGTTATCACAGGTTGCTGCGACTCATAAGTATGGTTCCCATAGCAAGCCTGAAAAACGATTTTCCCATTGCGGGCGGCAAAAACCTCACATCCCGGATAAGCACATGCAGCTATTCCCGATTCGCAGATGGAATCAATTTTTTTTTTAAGAAAACCGGAATCCATGCCAGCCGATTCAGGATTGGTAAAGGAGAACCGGATACCACCCTGGGTGTCGAGGCCATCGCCAGCCTTAAAAAATGGCAAAACGGATACCGGTAAACGGCCAGATGCCCCTATTCCGCCGAAAATCAGCTGGGCGGTGAGATCCATCGTAAGCTCAGACTCCTGGTATGAGATAATCAGTCCGGCCAGTTTTTCCGGATTCTGTAATTTGCTGATAGCGTAAGGGTTACCAAAAACAGCGGCGATTGTTGGAACCTTATCGGATATTTCTCTGATCAAACTGATTTCGGTTTGAGACAGACCATAATTCTTTGCGGCCCGCTGATCCATGTTTTGAATCCCGATGATAACTAGGCTGTATGATCCAAGCTTCTTAACCAGTATCGAAACCTCCTCCTGTGTCGTATTTGAGCCCAGGTGAAACCGATCGATCGGGGCATAGCTGTTGAGCCGGCGCTGGAAAGTAGTCTCTTCAACCCTGTCAAGCATGACAGAGGCGATTTTCTGGTTTTCGAGATTCTTTACAGGGATTATACTGTCGCGGTTTTGTAGAACAGTGAGTGAAGCGGCAACCAACTCACGGTTGATCACTTCAGCCACAGCATTATTCAGGCGATCAGGAAGGCTGTCGGTATTCAACGGTTTCCAGGAGTTCAGTCCGGTCCAATATTTTACTGATAATATCGATTTACATTTTTGTTCGATAACCGACTCCGGAATTCTTCCGGTTTGGATGGCCTTTTCGATCCCGTTGATGGCCAGTCCAACATTCTCGACATAAACCAGCAGGTCATTGCCAGCCTCAATGGCTTTCACTTCAATTTCACCCGGCGGATTAGTGGAAGTCACTCCCTTCATGTTCAGCGCATCCGTAACCACGAGTCCACGGAAACCCAATTTTGTTTTCAGGAGATCGGTAATTACGGCATGCGAAAGAGTCGTCGGGACCCCTGCCTGCAGTTCCAGTGCAGGTACTTCAAGGTGGGCCACCATCACCGAACCCACTCCGTCAGCAATTAAACTCCGGAATGGCAGCAGTTCGACAGAATCCAGTTGTTCCTCTGTACGGTCGATTCGCGGAAGAGCAAGATGCGAGTCGGTATCCGTATCGCCATGACCGGGGAAATGTTTCGCTGTGGCAAGGATGTTCTGATCCTGCAGACCTTTCATGTAGGCGCGGCCTTTGGCTTCCACCTGATCCGGACTTTCACCGAATGAGCGGTAATTGATCACCGGATTTTTAGGGTTGCTATTCACATCCACCACCGGGGCAAAATTCATCTGTATGCCCGTCTCTTTCAGCTGGCGGGCAATCTCGGAGCCCATTCTGTATAACAGCCCGTTGTCCTGTATGGCACCAAGCGCCATCTGATAAGGGAATCTGGTGGTACTGTCGAGCCGCATGGCCAATCCCCATTCCGCATCGATGGCCATCAGAATAGGTATTTTAGAAATAGATTGATAGCGGTTTACAAGTTTTGCTTGCCTGACGGGTCCGCCCTGAAAAAATGCAATTCCCCCGATGCCATTCTCCCGGATCAGCTTTTCGATAGCCGCCTGATGTTCTGGCCCCCGGTTTGAATAGGCTGCCACCATCATAAGTTGACCGATTCGTTCCCTTTGACTGAGTGAGTTATACACCGAGTCAACCCACAACGAGTCGGCTTTAAAGAATGCCGGTAATGCCGAAACCTGTGCATTGACGGGTTGCGAACTGAATAACAGGATAAAAAGCTGTAAAAAGAGAACTACAGCGACTTGTGTTTTATTGATACTGACTTGATCCATGCCGGCTTTTCCCATTGCACCACTTTTTCTGCCAAAGATAAAAGAAAAGGGGCCAGAAAAGGAGAGGGCCAGTAAGAAGTCGCGCTAGAGTTGGCAGTGATTGAAGTAGAGTTGGCAACTTTATAGAGTTGCCAACTCCTGGCTTACTCCTCATCTTCAACCAGATATTGCTCAATATCAGATAAATCCTGAGGCTTTCGGTGACATTGTTTAAATGTTATGGTAGAATCGAACCAACTTAAAACTTCCGTTTTAGAAATTGGAGAAGGGTTGACAGAAAAATAATTATGATAAGAAGACCATGGATAGTCTTTTGGGCTTGTAGTTATTCCATGATGTACAGGATTCCTGTGAATATAGATTACCAAGTCCTTAAAATATTTCAGACTGTCAACTTCTTTCCTGCAGAACGGCTTTTCCATCAATCCACCTTTCCTTTTTTCCTGAATATTGAATGCTCTTGAATAGGCTATAAAGAAATTAGCGAACTGTCTGGACGGATTTAATCTCTTCAACTTGTCAACTTCCATTGTAGTTGCCAACTTATCGAAAATTTCCTTTAAAGTTTTTATCCTGACCATGACATGAAAGTGGTTCTTCATTAACACCCAGGAATACGTATCAGCAATTGGGCCAATACGTTCGAAGTACAACTTGAGAAAATACTCGTAGTTCTTCTCGGTCCTAAAAATGTTCATTCTGTTTACCCCGCGATTGTAAATATGGTAAACTCTGCCATATTTAAGTGGTTCAATTTTGCTCATGATACCAGTAATTTAGTTAAATACTAATCACTTAGTATAGATGCAAAACTTAAGATGAAATGGAAAATTAGAGTTGGCAACTTTATAGAGTTGCCAACTCTAATGTGTTATCTAAATAATTAAGTGAGAGGATAAACTTTTTCATTAGGTAATCAATGATCAATCAAAACTGTATTTTTGCTTATATGAAAATCCGCTTTGCAGCCATATTAATCTTACTTACAAGTTTTTCAGGATTTTCCCAATCGGGGAATACCACATGTGCCTGCTGCAAAGATGAGTACAAACAGTTCGATTTCTGGATTGGCGATTGGGTGGTTTATGCTAATGCCGAAATGGTTGGTTTTAACAAGATTACCAAAATCGAATCCGACTGTATCCTTCGTGAAAACTGGAAATCTGTTGTCAGCTCCCATACCGGAAGCAGTTACAACTTCTACGACCGGAATGAAAAAAAATGGAAGCATACCTGGATAGGCAGCAATGGTGTGACTTTAGAAGTCAAAGGTGAATTCAGAGATAACAAAATGTCGATGATCAGTGATGAAATCCGCGACGAAAAAGGTAATCGCATCATCAATAAAATCACCTGGTTTGTCAATGCCAACGGCACGGTCCGCCAACTTTGGGAGCAAACCAAAGACGGTGGGCTAACTTACTTAACCCTGTTTGACGGACTTTACCGGCGACGCAAGTAGGAAACCAATCCCCGGATAACCTCAGTTGCTTCCCCTAAATTCCCGACTACATGACCGGCAAAGGTAAAATCCTGATCCTTCGTGAATTCACTGGGCACAGCTATCACACAGCATCCGGCACGGTGCCCCGAAAGTGCACCGTTTGAAGAGTCCTCCAGTACGATACACTCTTCAGGCCGGCAACCTAGTGCTTGTACAACTTTCAGATAAATTTCCGGATCCGGTTTGCCCGCAGTGATCTCATCCGAAGGTAGTTTATACTCAAAATAGTCACTGATACCGAGCTTTTCCAGAGCAATGTCCATCAGTATTTGCGGTGATCCTGTGGCAATGGCCATCTTTATTTTTCCGTGAAAAGCCTGAATGAGTTCGAGCGCCCCAGGCATCACCTGCAAATCATCCCGGAATGCCTCGAGCATCATCTGGTTACGTATATCAACCAACTCCTGTGCCGTATGAGAGGTAATACCCAGTTCCGCCCGAAATATCGTTAATGACTCCAGCGGAGAACGCCCCATCTGCTTCACCCAGAGACCGTCGGGCATCTGCTTGCCATATCCTGCCGCCATCCTGATCGTAACCTTGCGGTAAAGCGTCTCCGAATCAATCAGCAATCCATCCAAATCAAAAATAATAGCCTGATACATAGATGATTATTAAGTTAAGCTTTCTTCAAAATCCATACATCCTGCTCACCTACGCCTCCCTTTATATGTTCAAGCACGGTCAAGCTCAGTGTCCAAATCTGTACCCATTTTTCCGGATGAAAGGCGGTATAAGTCCGATGGCCTTCGGTCACCTGGCCCCTAACCACCAGCTGATCGGAATCAAATAGCTGCTGCTCGGCAGGAGTAAGCTTGTCGCAGAATGCTTTCCCATGCAGGGTGATAAATAATATGCCGCCGGGTTTGAGTACCCTGACCAGCTCATTCAACCAGGCCTCATGAGCATTTCTCGAAAGGTGGGTAAAAATCGATATTCCATAAACCACATCAAACATCCCGCTCTCATAAACCAATCCCGGCATCAGATCGTTCGAATGGAAATATATCTCCTGGAAATTGGCGGCGCACCATCCTATCGTCTTGCGGTTGTAATCGGTTCCATAATACGTTCCCCCCTTGATCAGCGCCGGCAGATGCCTGACCACCCTGGCCGGGCCGCATCCCCAGTCCAGAATACTGATACTCTCCAGATTGGTATGCTCCTGCAGCAGCCTGACCAGCCACTCCGCCGTTTTTCTTCCGTTGAGATAGTATCGCTCATAATTCAGCTGAAATGCTTCATACATCATGTAATCCGGCGGCAGAGCCACATCCGGATATTTTTGCCGGAACGCCCGGTTTATATCGCGGTTCTTTCTGCGCTGGAGGATAAACCGGATGTAGTCCGATAACTGCAGGAGCCCGACCTTACGAAGAAAGCCGGATATGGACTGTTTATTGCTCATTGTTAACGCGTTAGTCGTTTGATTGTTTTTGTTCCTAAAGTCTGAAGACCTGTTGAATCCCAATAAGGAAGGGTTTCCTTCAGAACGGCGGTAAGCTCACTTTTCAGTTCCGGATACTGTTTGGCGATATTCTCCAGAATCACCAAAGAATAGGCACGCACCGATATCGCCTGAGAATCATCCTGCATCCACCGGAAGAGGGTATCCACCAGCATGCCCATGGCCTCCTCATCATCTACCCATGAATGACGAGTCAGGATGTGCATGAATACCCGTTTCACGGCCATGTCCTTGATTCCCGAAAGATCCTTCATCATTTTAGCCAGATAAGGTCTGATCAACTCCGGATTCCGCTCGCAGCAGGCATCGGCCACTCTGGCTGCACGCATGCATAAAGGAGATTTTGCCTGATAAGCCATGTTGATAAGCTCTTTGAACTGCCTGGTATCATAGCCTACCACCGAAGCCGTATAATCCATCAGTGCACGACTGCTGTCGGTAAGAATCGATGGAAAGTCGAGTTTTGACATAGGGTACAAAAGTAGTAATTAGCTCGCTTTGCTCGCTAATTATACTCGCTTCGCTCGCTAAATAGTTCGCCTTCGGCTCACTAATTTTGACTGCTAAAGCAGTCTGATTGGCGCCCTTTGGGCGCTAAACAAGGGCTTTGCGCAAAATGAAAAATAATTCACTGGGTTGTTGTGAGGGAAAATATTTTGTTTAATTTTGCAGACCCAAGTTTCGGCCTGGGAAGTAGTTGGCCCGTTCG
>JAQWAJ010000117.1 GCA_028707745.1 Bacteroidales bacterium
TCCAGGTAAATTTAATCTGAACGTTTGGCTGGCCGGCGGCAACATCAGAAATGTTAGCCCTGAAAATGGCCGGAATTCCAGCGGTTGTTTTATCAGGGCGACCTTTGTGATTGACCCCGAAACTTACATCAAATTGCGCCGAGTGGAGCCAATTATCTACTGATACTTCCATCAGCATTTCCCAGGTGTTATTGTCTTCATAGCACATAAAACTGGTTTCATAAGTCACCACAACAGTTCCGTGAGATGAGCAATCGATTACGGGAAAGATAATGGAGTTGTTGACATCGATGCGAGGGTCATTGAATTCATTGTACTTAGAAAGAAAGAGGCACAAATTGCCGTTCTCAGCAGTAGTTGACCGGAGAGGAGGTTCTCTGGTATACTTAGAGTCTACCAAACTGTCATTGCCCCACCAATGCCAGTTGAACCCGATATCTGTCGTATCTTTAAAACGAAAGCCTTCAGGAGCTTTCCATCCTCTGGGATCAGTTGGATCTGCCCAACCGAAAGTCTCCCGATAAAAGACCTGGCCGTTTCCTTTCAGGCCAGGGGTCGCAGGTTTGGTTACCTGCGCAAATGCCTGCGAAATCAGGCATAAGACAATTGCAAGAGTAAATAGTTTTCTCATAGGATAATTGTTTGTTTAACACTTATAAATATAATACAAGACTTGACAATTGTCATGTTTTAGGAATGAATTATTGAATTTTTTTTTCACACGACTCAATTCACCAGTCAGAACAAGGAATTAATCCTTACTTTTCGACCACAAACCATACTCTTCAAAACTTGCCTAAATGAATATACCCGTCCTCCATGTAGTTGAAAAAACGCTGGCCGAAGCCTATGAAAAGGCACTTGTACTCTTGTATAACGAGGGATTTCGCATTAAAACCCAATACGATAAGCCGGGAGATCCGCTGAGCATCGACAGTACCATGAATATCACCATACTGGAGCCCGAGACGGATCCGATGATCCACAGGGCTTTTCCGGGGGGTATCGATGACCTTCGGGAGTATGTGCTGGAGCTGAAAGGGTTTAAGGATCACTGGGTCAAAAACATGAACGACCCTGATGATACCCGCTGGGAATATACCTATCACGGAAGAATGGCGGCTTATGGGTCGTGGAAGGAGTTGAAAGAGGTCAATGATAAATCGAGTTCTCACATCGGAGGTTTCACTGTCGATCAGGTAGAGCAGGTGATCAGTAAACTGGTGCAGCAACCTTTCACCCGTCAGGCCCAGATGATTACCTGGATGCCGAACCTCGATGCGCAGGTGTATGATCCTCCGTGCCTGCAATCCCTGTGGTACCGGATTCTCGAAGATGAGGAGGGTATTTGGTGGCTCAACTGCAATATCCGGTTCCGCAGCAACGATGCCTGGGGCGCCAATTTTATGAATATGTTCGGATTTGTTCAGTTCAACCGCGAGGAGATTGCCGATAAGATCGCCGAAAGAACCGGAAAAACGGTAAAGATGGGCCGGCTAAACTGGCAGGCCGATTCCTTCCATATTTATGGGAAGGATCTGGAAAAAGCAAAAGGACTGATGTTCGACCGGATTGATACCATGCCTTTCGAGGACCGGATATATAACTTCAATGATGAGTTCATCCAGGAGATGTACCGGATGGCCGACCTGACCATTCTGCCGAAAATTGAACGGTATGGTCATTAACCTGACAACCGTCATTTGACAGCCAGATTTTTAGTTCTATTTTTCCGGTTACCTAATACGTAAAAAGATGAACGATTCTGTGGCCGGCTCTGATCCTCTGAAGATCTACTTTTGTGCTTCCATCCGGGGAGGAAGGAACGATGCGCAACTCTATCACGATCTGGTTGAATATCTGAAGACTTACGGGAGAGTTCTGACTGAACATATCGGCCGTTTAGACCTGGTGGACGAACGGGAAACCCCTCCCTGCCAGATACATGAACGGGATATGACCTGGTTGAAATCGAGCGACATCATGATTGCAGAGGTCTCCACACCCAGCCTGGGTGTGGGATACGAAATCGGCAGAGCCGTTGAAATGGGCAAACCGATCCTCTGCCTCTATCGGAGTAACAGTGAAAAGATTTTATCAGGCATGATCTCCGGATCTCCGACCGTTATTGCCATTGTTTACGACGGACTTGAAGAGGCCAAACGATGGATCGACAGCTTTATTAAGAACAGGGCGAAGAAGTAAAGAGAGTACTTAAAGTATTTAAAGTACTTCGAGTACTTAAAGTTGGTGCTGGAATCAGCGGTCGTGCGATAGATTGAATCGTTTGCCTACCCACTGCTCCCCCTATATATATAAATAGCCCCTATATAAATAGCCCCTATATAAATAGCCCCTATATAAATAGCCACTATATAAATAGCCACTATATTTATATAGTGGTTCCAATTATTTATTCACAATTTTGTAGTTGGAGTATTGCACAACCACCCTTGCTTTTTTAGGCAGTGAGTCGGGTTTTTGAATGCCTTTTGACATCAGATCATTCATCGCTTTGGCGGGAAATGCCATATTGCTGATCTCGAAATCGACGGTCAGGAGGTCGGGCAACGGCCGGAAATTTGTGTTGTATTCAAAATCGATTAGATAGGATCCGGATTTGCGGGTAAACG
Organism: Bacteroidales bacterium; assembly: GCA_028707745.1. Classification (GTDB taxonomy): domain Bacteria; phylum Bacteroidota; class Bacteroidia; order Bacteroidales; family UBA12481; genus UBA12481. The sequence goes on from JAQWAJ010000117.1 coordinate 2,634, forward strand.
TTTTCATCCGCATGATGCGGTTCAGCTCCGGATCGATCCACAATTGGGCGAGGATAACTTCTGAATCTTCGGATTCAGGTATCACTTTGATAATTCTCGATTTACGGGTTCGTATAACCTCTTCTCCAACATCGATAGCGGTATATTTTGCTTTGAGGAGCTTTAGATAATCCATCTGCATACCCTGTTTCGGGAGGAGGGCGAGACCTTCGGCATCGAAGGTGAAATGATCCGGACTTTCGAATTTGATCTTTATTTTGCGGTCTTTGATATCGATAAAATCCACATCAACCTTAATCAGTGCATCGGCCTCAAACCGAAGTATTTTATCCATGCCGGTTACTACGGCTTTCAGCAACGATTCTGCGTCCTGGGCCTGCAGGGTGAGCCCGACCGATGAGCATATCAGGGTAATCAGGAGTATTTTTAATGCTTTCATGTTAGCTCAGGATATCTTTTTTATGAAAATACCAGATGGTGAATCCCAAAAACCCGATGATATAGATTCCCTGTATCAGGATCGCGTGGCCCAGTTTGGCCAGACCGTCATCGGTATGAAAAAACAGTTGCCACGACGGGAGATAGGAGGTAAAGAGGAACCTGTTCACCGGCCCCAGCAATGAAACGCCAATCGTGCTGATGATGGTGATGCCGATGATCAGGGCGATTGTGCCGATGATGGGTCCGATGGAATTGTCAGCGAGGGCCGACAGGAGGAACGACAAGGCTGCAACAGTGGTCATGCTGAGAATTCCGTATGCATAGGCACCAGCGAACCGCCAGAGCACATCGCCCGATGAAAAGATGTTTACTTTGTTGGTGATTACGACCAGATCGCCCGGCCCGAAAAGGATCAGCCCGAGTCCGATACTGAGCAGCGCCATGACCACCACCAATAGCACCGAATAGATCCAGCCGGCGATGAATTTGGCGAGTACCAGCTGAACGCGGCTCACCGGGCGGGTGAGGATGAGCCTGAAGGTTCCTGAATTGGCTTCCCCGGCTAGCAGATCGCCGGTTACGAGCGCCACCAGTATCGGAACATGTATCCATAGGGTATTCAGGATAATATAAGCCACCAGGTACTGATTGATCACATTGCCTTCAAAAATGAACCGCTCGCGGATGTTCTGCATAATCATGCCGACCATCATATCGCCCTCGAACAAGATCCCGAACTCAATAGCCAGCACGATGACGATAATGGCACCAAAGCCGATATAGGTTCTCGGTTTGCTGAATATTTTAAACAGCTCGATGCTAATTAACTTCCCCATGGTCAGTTATTTCTAAGAAAAACTCCTCGAGCGACCGAACCGGTTCGATCGCGAAGATTTCGATTTGATGTTCTACCAGGAAAGCATTGAGTTCCGGTATCTCTTCCTTGTTGATTTTGAAAGATATCCGCTCGTGATTGCTTTTGATGATTCTTCCGGCCCAGGTGGTCTCGTTCAATGCAGCGAGCCCGGCCGGTACATCGGCGATCACAAATGCCACCTGCCGGTCCTGACTGTTGATCAGCTCCTGAACATGGCCTTCGACCAGCGCTTTTCCTCTGTTTATGATGACCATACGGTTTGCGATCTGCTCGATTTCAAACAGGATATGACTGGATATCAATATCGTAATATGGTGTTCCTGGTTAAGGGATTTCACCAGGTCGCGGATCTCTTTCTGGCCCTGCGGGTCCAAACCGTTGGTCGGTTCATCCAGAATGATGAGGTCGGGATGGTGAAGGAGCGATTGTGCGATCCCCAGACGTTGTTTCATGCCCAGCGAGAATGTTTGGACCTTGCTGGTGGCGCGTGACAGAAGCCCGACCTGTTCGAGCACCTCATCAACCCTGAATTTCAGATTGGAAATACCCGAAAGCTTTCCCAAAATTTCGAGGTTCTTTCGTGCCGTGAGGTAATTGTAAAAATCAGGTTTTTCGATCAGTGCGCCCAGACGGCTGAGTGTTTTGTACCGGTCCTTGGCCAGGTCGTGGCCGAAAAGCAGGATCTGGCCCGCCGTCGGGTGGATGAGTGAAAGCATCATCCGGATAGTGGTACTTTTCCCCGAGCCGTTCGGACCCAGAAACCCATAGATATCCCCCGGCATAACCTTCATCGAAAGATCGTCGACGGCCCGGATCTGGCCGTAAACCTTTGTCAGATTGTGTATTTCGATATAGGGAGTCATTTTTTTAACGTGACGCGTTACGCGTCACGCGTCACGGATTATAGGTAAACTCATAAACCCCCGAACCCACCTCATAAACCGAATATCCTTTATCGATTTTCAGGAATCTGATTTCCGGTGAGTTCGACAGAGGCTTGCCTCCTTCTTTGATTTTCTGGCGATCGGTGCATTTGATGTGCACTTCGGCAGTGGTGTTCGTTGGAATGGTGACTTTCTGGGTCATCATATTCTGATCGATTTTCCACTCCGATTTTACCGGTCCGTACATCGACTCGTGTTCGGCGTGTGCCCAGGTGAGGCCACCGCCCGGAACTGGCCGGATGATGATTTTTTTATAGGCCGGGATAACCGGATCTGTTTGTAATCCTGCCACCTGGCTGTACATCCAGCTGCCAATGGCGCCATAGGCATAATGGTTAAATGAGTTCATGCCTTCATCCTGGAAACTGCCGTCGGGTTTGATGCCGTCCCAGCGTTCCCAAATGGTGGTGGCTCCTTTGGTGATCGGGTAGAGGTATCCCGGGTATTCCTTGCGCATAAGCAACATATAAGCCAGATCGTCATATCCGAATTCCGAAAGAGTAGGGTTGACCAATGAGGAGCCGATGAAACCGGCTGTGATGTGTCCGAATGATTTTACATCCATGGCCAGTCGGGCTGCTACACTGTCGCGCTGAATCTCCGGAACCAGTCCGAATCCAAGGGCGATCACATAGGCAGTCTGGGTGTTCGAAGAGAGCCGTCCGTTAGGGGTGACGAACTCTTTCTGGAAGGCATTCCGGATTTTATGATACAGATCAAGATATTCTGCAGCATCGCTGGGTTTACCGATGATTCCGGCAATCTGGCTGACCAGTTTTGTTGACCAGGCATAGTATGCTGTGGCGATCAGATCCTTGTCGGTAGTGGCCCCGGTGTAGTCGGAGCGGTCGGATGCAAATGCCAGCCAGTCGCCGTAATGATGCCCGTTGTTCCACAGGTAAGAACTGCCGGCTTGTGTGCTCATGTAGCTGATCCAGTTTTTCATCGTCTGATACTGGTTCTCGAGTATGCGTACATCGCCGTACTGGCGGTACAGGGTCCACGGAACGATGACGCAGGCATCGGCCCAGCCGGTTGATCCGCCTGATTGAAACAAGTCGGGGATCACATTGGGAATCCGGCCATCGGGAAGCTGATCCAGCGTCATGTCTTTCAGCCATTTGGTGAAAAAAGTGGCGGCATCCCGGTTAAAACAGGCGGTAGGCGCAAAAATCTGAGCATCACCCACCCAGCCGAGGCGCTCATCCCGCTGCGGGCAATCGGTTGGGACATCTACAAAGTTGCCCATCTGCCCCCATTGAATATTGTGCTGCAGCTGATTCACCATCGGATCGGAACAGGCAAAATCGC
>JAQWAJ010000118.1 GCA_028707745.1 Bacteroidales bacterium
TTCTAACGAAGCTTTTCGCCAGGTTGTAAATGCGGGAAACCCGCTACCGGAGTACATGTCGCAGGTCAATCATCCAAATCAGAAAGGTCACAATCTCATCATGTTAGAGGTTTTGAAGTATTTTAAATAATTGAAAAAAAGCCTTTTCCCAATTATTTTTTGACTCTTGGTAATCTCATTTTGTCAACGTATCTTCGCAAAGATTTATGTCTTAAAACATTAATGCGTTGTAATTGTTAGAAGTTTTAAAATTTAATTTGGGAAATTATGAACATTTTCGTTGGAAGCCTTCCATTTAGTTTGCAGGAAGCTGAATTGCAAGGAGTATTTGAAGAATACGGAGAAGTAACATCTTGCAAAATTATTACCGACAAATTCTCTGGCAGAAGCAAGGGATTTGGTTTTATTGAAATGTCAGATGACGAAGCTGCAAAAAAAGCAATTGAAGAACTGAATGGTGCTGAGATTGGTGGACGCGCAATCGTTGTAAACGAAGCTGAAGAAAAGAAACCGGGTGAAAGACGCAGTGGCGGTGGATTCGGTGGCGGAGAAAGAAGAGGCGGCTTTGGCGGCGGCGATAACAGAGGCGGTGGCGGCTATGGCGGCAACCGTGGTGGTAGTGGCGGTGGATATGGCAGCAGGGGCGGTGACAGTCGTGGCGGCGGAAACAGCCGTGGCGGCGGTCGCAGGTCAAGCTACTAAGGATATATAGTCTTACAGACAACTAGCCCGGTCACACTCAAAAACTGAGTTTCGGGCAAAAATGATCAACCCTCTTTCTCATTGGTTTAGCTGATGGGAAAGAGGGTTTTTGTTTTTTTTTCGAGGTTTATGCGATCTTTCGGTAAAATGCTTCTTAACTTAGAAGTAAAATAAACCCTAATAGTCCGCGAATATGAAAAAAGTATTAATTGCACTGGATTACGATCCAACCGCACAGAAAATTGCCGAAGCAGGTTATACCATAGCCAAAGAGATGGGTGCTGAAACTTTTTTGCTGCATGTCATATCCGACCCGGTGTACTATGCTTCACGGGAATACTCTCCAATCATGGGATTTAACGGGTATATGGATATGTCATCCATTCAGAAGGACACGGCCGAAGGCCTGAAAGAGGCATCCATTCATTTCCTCGAACAAACCAAACATCACCTGGGTGGCGAAAATATGCAAACCCTGGTCAGAGAGGGTGATTTTGCCGATGCCATTATCAAAGTATCCAAAGAACTACATATCGATTATATCGTGATCGGCTCCCATTCTCAGAAATGGCTCGAGAAAATTTTAATGGGTAGTGTGACTGCCAAAGTATTGAATCATACGACAATACCCCTGATTATTATTCCAACCAAAAAACAAAAGTGATCAGGAACTAACATGAAAAAAATTCTCAAATTCGGAATACCGGCCGTTATTATTCTTTTGGCTGGCGTATTCTGGTGGAACTACTGTTTTGTTTTCGGTGAAGGGGTAAGGGCCGGAAACCTTAATTTCATTGTGAAAAAAGGATACGTTTTCAAAACCTGGGAGGGAAGAATCATTCAAACCGGATTCAAAACACCGGCGCCAGGCGCCATGCAGAGCAATGAGTTTGATTTCAGCGTAGCCAATGACAGCCTGGGTGGCCTGCTCGAACGAAACAGCGGCAAGTCGGTGGAGGTGAGATATAAAGAGTACCTGCATTCATTGCCCTGGAGAGGCATGAGCAAATATGTGGTAACCGAGGTAATTAAAATCACCGATCCCCAGCCTGCATCAATCCTGCCTTATTAGTCATAATTACCGTTATATGAAAGTATTATTTATCGGAGGAACCGGCAATATCAGCACACCCGTGAGCCAGTTGCTGGTATCCAGGGGTGTCGATCTGTATCACCTGAACCGGGGTACCCGGGAACCCGTACTCGGTGTCACCGGCCTGAAGGCCGATCTGACCGACATCAGCCGGGTCAAACAAGTGCTAGCCGGGCACCAATGGGATGTCGTCGTCAACTGGATCGCCTATGTGCCTGAAGATGTTCAGCGTGATATCGACCTTTTTAGTAAAAAAACCAAACAGTATATTTTCATTAGTTCGGCATCTGCCTATCAGAAACCACCAGTCAATCAGATTATTACCGAAGAGACCCCGCTGGTGAATCCGTTCTGGGATTACTCACGAAACAAAATAGCCTGTGAAAACGTGCTGATGGAAGCCTTTCGTAACCGGGATTTCCCGGTCACTATTGTCAGGCCTTCTCACACCTACTATTCGGTAATACCGGTATCATTGGCCGGATGGGAAGAATTCACGATAATCGACCGCATGCGGAAAGGATTGCCCATTGTGGTACACGGCGACGGAACCTCCCTGTGGACCATGACCCATGCAGCAGATTTTGCTGTAGGGTTTGCCGGGCTGATGAACCATCCCGATGCCATCGGAGAAGCCTATCACATTACTTCAGACGAGGTGCTCACCTGGAACCAGATCTATCAGGAAGTGGCCCGTGCAGCCGGCTGTGAAGCAAAGATCGTTCATATTGCATCCGATTTTATTTCAGCCTATGCCGATAAATACCATTTCCCGTCGGTTCAGGGAACCCTGCTCGGCGATAAATCGGGCAGCGCCCTGTTCGACAATTCGAAAATCAAAAAGCTGGTCCCGGATTTTGTGGCTACCATTCCATTCGCCGAAGGGATCAGGCAGACCATTCAATGGTTCGATGCAGATGCGTCAAGAAGAGTGGTGAAGGAGGAAACCAACCGCTTTCTGGATGGACTTATTTCCTTGTGCCGGTTGTAAATATTTTGCATATTTGTTCAGACTAATACCTTACACCATGTTTATATCCGGAGTTATAGGACCGATTGAAATTTCACTGATCATTGGCGTATTCCTGTTTCTCTTTTTGCTTCCCATCATTGCTATAATAGATATCGTGAGAAGCAGGTTTACTGGTAACAACAATATTGTGTTTATTCTGATTGTTGTTTTCATGCCGATTTTGGGATCGCTGATTTATTTTATCATCGGCCCCTCCAGAAAGATAAGAGACTGAACACTCCGTTGCTGGGGAAACCTGGTAAAAGGATTCTTTTTGACGGACAGTCGTAATCGTTACCCAAAGAGACAGTATGACTTAAACTTTCCTGAGGTCTGATGCGTTTTTATAGTGTTACGAAACATTTATTAAAAACACAGACGATGAAAAGAGTAATCTATTTTTCAGGACTGATTCTTCTGTTTTCAGGAATGCTGTCATGCAGCAAAGATTCAGACAAAAGCACACTCCATATCTCCCTAACGGACGCTCCGGGATTGTTTGATGCTGTAAATATTGATATTCAGGGCATTGCTATCATAAGCGATCACGACTCAGTGATGCTGAACGTTACACCGGGAATCGTAAATCTGCTGAATTTCTCAAACGGGATTGATACCCTGATTGGAACGGGTTCTCTGGAACCGGGAACCGTGCAGCAAATCCGGTTGATACTCGGATCGGCAAATACTGTGACCGTCGATGGAGCCACCTATGCCTTAAGTACTCCAAGTGCCGAACAATCAGGACTAAAACTTCAGGTTCACAAAACCTTTGAAGCCGGAGTCGAATACAGTATTCTTCTCGATTTTGACGCCAATCAGTCGATCGTGAAACAGGGGTCAGGCAGCTACAAGTTAAAACCGGTCATCAGAACCATTGACACAGCGATAAGCGGATCCATCAAGGGAACGGTTACTCCTGCCGGAACATTGGCAACCGTGATGGCTACAGCTGATGGAGTATCCTATTCAGCTCCGGTTAATCCTGATGGAAATTTCCTGATCCGGGGACTCCCGGCAGGGACTTACTTTATCAGTGTTTTCTATTCAAACGATTCGGGTTATTTATCGGTTGATATTGAAAATGTTGCAGTGACCATTGGAAAAACAACGCAGATCGGAACAATTATTCTATAAGGGATTCCAACTATCCGGGAAGGTTTTGTATTTTTGATAACCATGAACCGGATCATCCCCATATTCCTGATTCTGCTTCTTGTGTCCTGCTCAAATGAGCTCCCTGTTAATATGGATAGCAGCGGAGTGCCAGTTGTTTATTGTGTTCTGGATATGGATGACTCCCTGCAGCAGGTGCGGTTGGCCAAATCCTTTTTACCGCAAGAGGGAGATTTTGAGCAGGACCACTATACTGTGGAACAGTGGAATGAGCCGGTGGAGATCTATCTGGAGGAATGGACGGATGCGCATACCCCTGTGATTTATAATTTTTCGCGGGTCAACGAGATCAGTCAGGATACCGGTTTTTTTGCCGATCCTTCGTTTCAGCTGTATCAGACCTACCTGAAACCGATCGAAAACACAGTGTATTACCTCTATCTGTGGTTCCCTGAACGCCAGTATTTTACCTATGCATCCACTACCGCTATCGGTCATACCGAAATTATCAACCCCGCTGCTATTCCAAGCCGAAAGGTAACTTTCTCTGAAACAGATGATTATATCATTGAACTCCAGCCCCAACCGAACACCGAATTTCTCCAGTTTAACTTTCATCTGACCATAGAGCAGCACTCCGGAGATGATTTTATTCAGGGTCACTTCAATCTGGGAGACCAGGTGAATCAGGAATATAATGGTCAGGTAATGACTTATCTGCTTAATTCAGAACGTTTTTATGCGGATTTGCTGAAGCAGTATGATACCCTCACCGGAAACGATTATCGGCACATTACCGGGATCGAATTCAATGTATTTTCATACGGATCGGAACTGCGGATATATAACCAGCTGTATGATAATGGTTCGCAGCCCTGGGAGATCCAGTCATACAGCTCGTTCAGGAATGGGTTCGGACTTTTCTCGTCGAAGGCAAAAAGCAGGACGGCCAACCTGGAACTTTCTGATCTGACCTATTATATCCTGACCAATGATCCACGCTACAAACACCTGAAATTTGTACAATGAAAGCGTTGAGATATCTGATATTGATTCTGTTGGTTTTCATCATTGTTCGATGCGATGGGGTTACCGGTGGTGGTGATAATCCGCCTGAACCGGTAACCACCGGAATACTCGAAGTGGATTTTCAGTTGCCAACCGTACAATTGCCAACTAAAAATATCCATCGTGTCGATTTGAGCATTGCGCGAACCACCGACAGTCTGAATAAAGGTTTGTTTATTTCATCGGCCAATGTCCTTGATTCAAAAACCATCTATCGTTTCACGCTGGTGCCGGGAACCTATTATTACCGGGCCGGAGTCACCTGCAGTTGTTTAGGCGACAGCTGTTTGTGGGGCGGGTTTCCGGGTGGCCGGTATGGCGTACGTTGGGCATCGGGTAAAGTGATCATTGCATTGGGTCAGGTAACGCGCGATGTCCCATCATTCCAGTGAGTAGCATGAAAAGAATAGCGCTGTTATCGGTTTTGGTGTTTCTGGTGGCCTGCCACAAGGATGAAGCCCCGGTGGGACTATCGTTGGCCTGTTCGATTGCCAAACCGACCACCGTTGAGCCGGTGGTGTGCACGGCACGGCTTACAGGGCCCGAAGGGCTGGATACCTCACGTTATCTGTACCGCTGGGACTGGGAAGGAGACAAGGTCTGGGATACCAAATATTCTGCGATACCGGTTGTGAGTTGGACCTTCACCGTTGCCGGCACCTATAATATCTCGGTCGAAGCTCTGTCGGAGGATGGAGAGGTGGTTACCGCCACGCAGTCACTCAAGGTTGCGCAAGGGTATTCGGCGCCAAAGCCTTATTTTACATGTTCTCCCGACAGCGGGAATTTCAAGACGGTCTTCACCTTCGATGCCAGTCAAACCCGTGATGCGCAGGAATCAATCAGTCTCCTGACCTTTTCATGGGATTTCGATAATGATCAGGATTATGAGGTGATTCAGAAAGGAAATCCTTTGACTACTCATCAATTTGAAAAACCCGGTACCTACACGGTGAACCTGATGGTGAAGGACACCTCCAAACTGTGGACCCGGTTTCAGAAACAGGTTGTCGTAAACCGGACCGACACGCTGATCGTTCCGGTGGTCAGAATCGTGCCGGAGTACCCTGGCGACCGGGATACCTTGCGAATGTATGCCGATCAGAGCTACTACACCGGAAATCCCGCTATGGTCCTGAGATACTCATGGAAGAAGCCGGCCGGGGCCTGGACGCAGCCATCCGAAAATCCGGAGTACATCTGGATG
>JAQWAJ010000119.1 GCA_028707745.1 Bacteroidales bacterium
AAAACCAGCTGCTCTCCCATGGCGAAGCGATCAGGTGGGTACTTCAGGATGATTCAGGTCGCCTGTTCGGCCGAACATCAGCCTTTATCAATTTTGAAAAACTGAAAAAATCACACATCCCCGCCGGGGGAATGGGCTTTTTCGAATGTATTGATGATGCTGCTGCAGCCGGAATACTTTTTGATGCCGCCAGGGAGTGGCTAAAGGATAAAGGAGCCGTTGCCATGGACGGCAGCGTGAACTTTGGTGAAAATTTCTCTTACTGGGGAGTCCTGGTCGAAGGCTTTATGAAACAGGGCTATGGAATGCCCTATAATAAGCCCTATTACCAGAAGCTGTTTGAGAATTATGGTTTTCAGGATTATTTCCAGCAGTTCTCTTATCATGTCGATCTTACCCGGTCGTTTCCTGAGCGGATGCTGACTTTTGCCGGACACATGGCATCGAGGCCGGGGTACGCGTTCCGGCATTTCGAAAAGAAAAACGCTCAGAAATACATCCGCGACCTGGTTGAGATCGTGAATCGGACCTGGGAGGATTATATGGAAGATTTCACCCCTTTCACGGAGGAAGATATTGCCGGAATCTTCAAAAACGCCAAACCTGTTCTGGTCGGTGAGTTTGTTTGGTTTGCCTACCATGATGAGAAACCGATCGGTATTGTGGTGGCATTTCCCGATGTGAACCAGATACTGGCTCATTTCAATGGCCGGCTGAACCTCTGGAAAAGTCTGCGGTTTCTATGGATGAAACACAACAAAACCATCACCCGCAACCGGGTGCTGCTGGGTGGGGTGGTGCCGGAGTACCAGAATTCAGGCGTTATCGCTGCCCTGTTCCTTCAGTTTGCCTTAGCTACGAAAAGCAAGCCCTGGTATTCCGAAATCGAACTCTCCTGGGTGGGGGATTATAACCCGAGAATGCGGAAAGTGTACGAACAGATCGGCGCAGTACCGGCCAAAAAACACATTACGTACCGCTATATGATTGATCCTTCCGTTCCTTTTACCCGATTTACCAACCAGGGAGGCAACAGTCAGCTTCGCAAAAATGTCATCAAAAAAGATGAAGAAAATGGAATCGATGTTTGATTAACAATAAAAAGTTCATATCTTTGCGCTCCTTAAAGTAATGATGAAATGAAAAACGAAATTCATCCAAAGAATTACAGAATGGTGGTCTTTAAAGACCTCTCAAACGATTATACATTCTTTACGCGTTCAACTGTTGCAACCCGTGAAAAGATCACTATTGACGGTGTTGAGTATCCTCTGGTTAAGATAGAGATTTCGAATACCTCGCATCCTTTCTTCACCGGTAAGGTTAAGCTGCTTGATACCGCAGGTCGTGTTGATAAATTCAACCGCCGCTATGCCAAGCAATTGGAAAAAAAGGCGCAGAAGTAGATCTGCCGAAATAAACCCAAAGCCCCGGCAAGGGGCTTTTTTTTGCTTAATCAGTGGGAATCAAATTGGGAAATAACTTATTTTTTGATTTCGGAGACGATGACAACGATTTTGTCCCCCTCTTGTCGGATGGCAATGAGGAAGAACTGAGCGTTGTTGATATACCGGAAACGTTGCCGATATTGGCTTTGCGCAATACCGTGCTCTTCCCCGGAGTGGTCATTCCAATCACGGTCGGACGCGACAAATCCATCAAGCTCGTCAAGGAGGCTTATAAGAACAGCACTTCCATCGGAGTGGTTGCTCAACGCGACACCACCATTGAGGACCCCGAAGTGGGCGACCTGAACAGGGTCGGCACCATGGCCTCCATCGTCAAGATCCTGAACATGCCGGATGACACTACTTCGGTGATCATCCACGGTAAACGGCGCTTTCATCTCGATGAGATCACTACCAAGGACCCTTATCTGAAAGGAAGGGTAACCCCGTTGTCGGATATCAAACCCAGCGAAGATCCGCAGGAGTTTGAAGCCATCATCGGAACAATCAAAGATCTGGCACTCAAGATTGTACAATATTCATCAAACGTTCCTCAGGAAGCCAGTTTTGCCATCAAGAACATTGAAGGCGCCGGTTTTCTGGTGAATTACCTGTGCTCGAATTCCGATCTGGGAATGACCGAGAAACAGGAACTGCTCGAAACGGATAATATCCGTGACCGGGCTGTCAGGCTGTTGGAACATCTTTCTCTGGAATTTCAGAAACAGAAACTGAAAAAAGATATCCAGAGTAAGGTTAAACTGGAAATCGATCAGCAACAGCGTGAATATCTGCTTAATCAGCAGATGAAAACCATTCAGGATGAGCTCGGCGGAAGTCCGTTTGAACAGGAAGTCGAAGAGATTCGCCTGCGCTCCGAAACTAAAAACTGGCCTGAAGAGGTGGCAAAAGCCTTTGCCCGCGAAATCGAAAAACTGGAGCGAATCAATCCGGCATCAGCCGAATATTCGGTACAGCTCAATTATCTGGAAGTCATGCTCGACCTGCCCTGGAACGAAGTGTCAGCAGATAATTTCGACCTGCGCCGTGCAAAACGCATTCTCAACCAGGACCATTCCGGCCTCGATCAGGTGAAGGAGCGCATCCTGGAACATCTGGCTATTCTGAAACTGAAGGGCGACATGAAGGCCCCGATCCTTTGTCTGTACGGACCTCCCGGAGTGGGTAAAACCTCTCTCGGCAAATCCGTGGCACGCGCGCTGAAGAGAAAATATGTGCGTATGTCGTTGGGCGGACTCAAAGACGAATCTGAAATCCGCGGTCACCGGAAAACATATATCGGCGCCATGCCGGGCCGCATCATACATTATATCAGGAGGGCCGGTACCTCCAACCCGGTATTCGTACTGGATGAGATCGATAAAGTAGGCAACGATTTCCGGGGCGATCCGGCATCCGCTCTGCTTGAATTGCTCGATCCGGAACAGAACAGCTCCTTCTACGACAACTTCCTCGAGATGGAATATGACCTTTCAAAGGTCCTGTTCATCGCAACCGCCAATAATCCGGGAAACATCAGCGCCGCCCTGCGCGACAGGATGGAGATGATCGAAATATCCGGTTATGTGGTTGAAGAAAAAGTGGAAATTGCTACAAAACATCTGGTTACCAAGCAATTGATTGATCATGGATTGGCAGCCGACCGATTTAAATTCCCGAAAGAGACCCTTGAATATATCATCGAGAGCCATACCCGTGAATCCGGAGTGAGAACGCTCGATAAAAAAATTGCTAAAGTCGTTCGCCAGCTGGCCAAGAAAGTGGCCATGGGCGAAGAGGTACCTGAACTGGTTCAGCTGGATTCCATGAAAGAGTATCTCGGATACCCCGAAGTGCTGAAAGATGAATATCAGGGCAATGAATTTGCAGGGGTAGTGACCGGCCTGGCCTGGACGGAAACCGGCGGACAAATCCTCTATGTTGAAACCAGTTTGAGTAAAGGCAAGGGGAACCTTACTCTGACAGGCAATCTGGGTGATGTGATGAAGGAATCTGCCGTACTGGCACTTGAATATCTGAAAGCACATGCCAGCAAACTGGAACTGCCCGATGGTGTATTTGACCACTGGAATGTACATATTCACGTTCCTGAGGGTGCCATCCCCAAAGATGGTCCATCCGCTGGTGTTACCATGGTTACTTCACTGGCCTCGGCTTTCACGCAACGCAAGGTGAAACCCAATCTTGCCATGACGGGTGAGATCACCCTGCGGGGCAGAATCATTCCGGTTGGAGGAGTCAAGGAAAAAATCCTGGCAGCCAAACGGGCATCTATTAAAGAAATTCTGCTGCCTGAAGAAAACAGAAATGATATCGAACAAATAAAGGCTAAATACTTAAAAGGATTAACTTTCCGTTATGTTAGAACCATCCAGGATGTGCTGGATCTGGCTCTGATGAAACAGAAGATTAAGGATCCTTTAAATATTGAATGACTTGCCCAACCTTTGGCGCAAAATACTGCCAAATGACACACTATCCGGAATGCAGTTTTTCCAGCTTTTCCGGTACGGTTCGGTTTTCCTGATCAGCATAATTCTCCCGAGGGCAGGGCTTTCCCGTGACCAGATCGGGCTCTATGAAGCTTTCCTCTTTTTCGCAGCCGTAGTCAGTTATTTCTGGGTAACCGGACTGATACAGGCCTTATTGCCACTGGCGGCGGAAAACGAGGACCGTAACCCGTCACTCGTAACACGTAACACGTTACACGTAACACGAAACTCGTCACGCGTTACGTGTAACGCATCACGTGATTTCTTCAACTCCTTCCTCATCCTCCTGCTCTTCTCCATAGCTGCCGGCGCAACCCTCCTGTTTGCCAATCCGGTGCTGGAGAATCTGCTGGGGAAGTCGCTGCCGCACGAAATCATCTGGCTGGTGGTGCTTTATCTCCTCCTTTTTGCCCCGGCAAATCTGGTTGAGTATTGGTACATGATCACCGGTCAGACAAAAAAACTGGTCAGATACGGTATTATCGCCTTCACCCTGCAAATTTTGTTGGTCGGCATTCCGGTTGTTGCCGGGTTGGGAATCAAGGGCGCCATCTGGGGAATGATCGCAGCCGGTGGTTTCCGCACGATCTGGCTGCTGGCGATACTGATTAAAAACGGGGATTTTCAAGTATCCTTCCCATTCTGGAAGCAATATTTAAACCTGGGTCTTCCGATCTTGCTGAGTGTTTTGTTGAGCGGATCGGCTCAATATGTGAACGGGTTCATCGTTTCAGCGAAGTTCAATCCTGCCATGTTCGCCATTTTTCAGTACGGGGCACGGGAACTACCACTGGTGGCTCTCCTGGCTTATGCACTGAGCAATGCCATTGTACCGGTTATTGTCCGTGAAGGAACTGAATCCGGAATGCAGCGACTTCGTGAAAGCAGCAGCCGGATGGCTTCGTGGATGTTTCCGCTGACCATTGTCCTGGTACTTTCAGCCTATTTTTTATTTCCCCTCTTTTATACCCGGAACTTTCTGGAAAGCGCTGGTGTGTTTAACCTATTTTTGTTATTGATAACCAGTAGGTTATTGTTTCCGCAAACGATACTTATCGCACTCAAAAAGACCCGCATCCTGACTCTGGCTTCCCTGCTGGAGTTAATCCTCAATGTCGGACTCAGTCTGCTGCTGGTCGAAGTCTGGGGAATACGGGGAGTCGCACTGGCTACGGTTATCGCTTACTATTTTGAGCGTGCTTTCCTGATGACCTATACGCGAGTGGTGATGGGTATCCCCGGCAAAATGTATATGGATGTGAAAAAGCACTTTTCGTGGTCAGCGGTATTGCTGGTTGCCTATCTGATTGCCGAATTCGTGATCTATCCGTTGGTGCGTGGTTGATAATCAGAAATATTCTATTTTTACATTATGGCACCCCGACCGAATATCACAAATAACCAACGGCTAATCATACTGGGAGTTACTCTTCTGATTGCCGCACTGGCTATCTGGTTCTTTTCCAGCACAGTAATTTTTATTCTGATTTCATTTGTGGTATCCATGATGGGGGAGCCTCTGGTTACCCTGCTCGAGAAAATTCACATCCGGAAATGGCACCTGCCCAGGGCGGTTTGCTCATTTACCGTCCTTATTCTGTTCTGGTGTCTCGTTTTGTTGTTTTTCTATACGTTTATCCCATTGCTGGCCAATGAATTCCGTTATTTTTCAAATATCGATATCAATAGTATTCTGACTGACCTCGCCAAACCGATCGGCAAGATTGAAAAATTCCTGAATGAATACGGATTGGCAGAGGAAGGCTTTTCTCTTACGGCCTGGGCAACGAACTGGTTCCGCTCGTCACTGGGATTTGTGAGGATCAACGAAATATTATCGGATTTTGCCGGTTTGATCGGGAACATTTTCCTGACCGTGCTTTCGGTTTCTTTCATTACCTACTACTTCATGAAGGAAACCAAATTGTTTGAGGATGGGGTAGTGATGTTTTTTCCAGAAGATAAAGAGCCCCATGTTCGCAATGCGATTAACTCGATCAGTGCTTTACTGAAAAGATACTTTATCGGGGTTCTGCTGCAATCGACCTGCGTGATGCTCTTGATAGCGATCGGATTAAAAATCATCGGGCTCGAAATCACTCATGCCGTGACCATTGCCCTGATTGCTGCAATTTTGAATGTCATTCCCTATGTCGGGCCTTTCATTGGTAGCCTGATGGCTGTTGCCATCGGTACTGCCGTAAGTATGCCGATG
>JAQWAJ010000120.1 GCA_028707745.1 Bacteroidales bacterium
ATTGCAGGGGAAGGGGTAATTAATTCTATAGCAATTACAGGCTTAATCTTAATTATGGGGGTTAAAATCCTTCTCGAATTCTTGCTATTATCAATTACGGGAGCTTATCCAATTATGACAGCATTGGGGCTCCCTGCTTCCTTTGCTCTTCCGATATCGGTTTTAATTGGGGCGGTTTGTGTCTACGCTTTAGCTGTTAAGTTTTTGGGGCGGTAAATATGGCAGCTTGGACAGAATACAACAGGACAGAAGCTTTTCAAAGCCTGAATAGTTTTAAAGAATCGAATATCTCTGTAAATGTCTCTGATTATCCGGCAATTCAACAGAAAGCTCCACTATAGGTGTAACTGCTGGCACCCAGAGACCATGTTTGATATCCTGAATAGTTGTTGATACCATTCTGGTTACCGATTACACCATAACTGGCCCGGAGTTTCAAGTCATTCAACCATTTGGCATCAGCCAGGAAGTCTTCACTGGATATACGCCAGCCACCGCCGACTGACCAGAAAATACCCCAGCGGTTTTCAGCATATTTAAACTTTGAAGATCCGTCATCACGGATAGAAGTGGAAAAATAATACTTGTTGTCATAAACATAGTTGGCACGGGAGAAGTATCCTTCCATGGCAACTTTGTTTGCTGAAGCGCTGGTACCGGCGAATGTACTACCCGTATTCAATCCGACAAAATTTGCAAAAGTGGCAAAGTCAGGGATCAATGAATAAGCACCCTTATAATTCAAGCCCATATCTTTATACGAGTTGAACTCGTGACCGGCCATAGCATCAACATGGTGTTTTCCATAATCATGTGACCAGTTCAAAACCTGCTGAGTGTTGATATTGTCAGTTTCAGCATAGGATTTTCCCAGAGCCCCGTCATAACCTGTGGCAGCACCATCGACCGGATTCCAATAACGGGTTCTCATTTCAAAAGTATTGTCGGATGCAAGGCTAACGGTGAATGTGAAGTCTTGTAAAAATCTGGCTTCCACATAACCGCGGAGATTTAAATCGTTTGACACTCTGGTATCGATATCGTGATCCAGATCGTAAATCAAATCAGCTGTTGACAAAGGGGCAGAAGTTGGTCCCAGCGGGGAACCCGACTGTCCGTCAGCTTTGTGAACCACCCGATTTCCATCAGCATCCAGGATATAAGATCCGTCAAGATTATGAGCCCAGAGCGGAATCAACTGGTTCTGTCCGTTCATCCAACGGAAAACGTTGGCCACAGCTGATCCCGGGTTACGTCCGTAACGGGTTGCCGGAGATTGGGTTTCACGATTGGCATAAGCCGTGTTGATACCAGCCTTTAACCAGTCGGTGATTTTAGCATTCACATTACCGCGGAAGCTGTAACGGTTAAATTTTGAACCCCGGATGTAGGAAGGATCCTGCAAATAGCCCAGTGACATGTAATAATCAATTTTTTCAGAGGCACCACTTACTGAAAGCGTATGCTCCTGGCGGAATTTGTTCTGCAGAAACTCCTGATCGTAGGTGTCGTTATAAAGTAAGGTTGCTGCAGGATTCAGTTTACCGTCGAGACCGACCAGGTAAGCACCTGACATCGTTGAACTGGCATTGGAGCCGGAACCTGTTGAAGTATAAATGGCACCTGGCACACTATAAAGCATCCAGTTACCCAATTCATTTCTGCCGAAATCTGCTGTACCCTTGTAATCGAACAAATGCTGACTGGCAAATAAGGCAGCCTGTTCATGGGTCATATTGGGGTTCTGCACACTGGTGGTGTATTTAGTGGTGCTTTTATACCGGGCAGCATTATAAATACTCAACCACGCATATTCATACAGATCTTTCGGATCCTGAATTTTTTTGTAATCAAAAGGTCCTTCCTGGTTAATTCCGATACGACCTTCATAGGTTATTTTGGCTTTTCCCAGTTTACCCTTCTTGGTGGTCACTAAAACGACACCGTTAGCACCACGGGATCCCCACAAAGCTGTGGAAGCGCCGTCTTTCAAAACGGTCACTGATTCGATGTCTTTCGGATTCAAAGTAGCAAGCGGGTTTGACGGGGTCGGTGTGGAAGCCGATTGGAAAACAGGCACACCATCGATCACGATCAGGGCATTGGAGTTATTCTGACTGGCAGTACCCAAGCCACGGATACGGATACCCATATCGATACCGGGCTGACCATCAAGGGATGAAACCTGCAGTCCGGCGATTGAACCTTCAAGAGCTCTTGTTAAAGTAGAGTTCGACTGAGCAGCAGCCAGTTTGGTATCGAGTGAGCTTACCGCACCGGTCAGGTCTCTTTTCTTGACGGTACCAAAGGCAACAACGACAACCTCGTCCAACACGGATACGTCAGGGACCAGGGTAATGTTGATTTCATTTCTTCCGACAACAGCCGCTTTCTGCTCTGCATAGCCAATGAAAGAGAATACTAAAACTGAATTCTCATTGGGCACCATGATTGAATATTCTCCTTTATCATTGGTGCTTACAGCAATCGATGTGCCGTCAACCTTAACGTTAACGCCAGGCATCGACACGCCTGCTTCATCGGTGACTTTACCTGTCACCTTTTTCTCAACCGGCTGAACGCCTTCCTCAGTCAGATACTCAGGAGCCAGGATGATCTTGCGGTCGATGATGGTGTATTTCACATCTGTTCCGTTAAACAGCCTGTCAAGAACGGCACTGATCAATTGGTTTTTTGCAGTAATGCTGACTTTTCGGTTCGTGTCGAGCAGTTTCTCATTATACAGGAAAAAGAATTCACTTTCTTCTTCAATCTGGTCCAGAACTTTTACCAGTTCCGTTTCAGAAAAATTGAGGGATAGCCGGGTTTTCTCTGAGTAAGTTTCATCGGCGAGTACTTGCATATTTCCAAAAACCAGGAAAACAAAAGCAAGACTCAAAATTGAAAAACTTCTTTTCAGAGAATGTTCAAATAGTTCCCCAAAAGGTTTGAAATTATTCATAGATTTTTCATTTTGTTTTGGTTAAAAAATACAGTAAGTAATTGCAGAGGAGTTCGTTATCACGACTTCCTTCCTGTCAGGTAATCTTTAGGGTCCATGTATGGTTTTCATCACAAGGGTTTATTGGGTTAATACTATCGTTTTATAAGATGTATGGTCACTATTTCCTTTTCATAACTTCCATCGGCATGAAGAGTTCTTGGAGTAATTTTATAGGTGATCGGAGACGTGAGGGATAATAACCTGAATACCTCATCCAGTTTATCATCTTCAAAGGTTCCCCTGAATGAATACTTTTCAAGTTCTTTGTCGGCGAGTACCACTTTAACATTGTACCATCTCTCGATACGCCTGGCCACTTCGGCCATCGGGTCGTTGTTAAAAACCATCCGGCCTTTGGTCCAGGCCTGGTATTTTGCCGGGTCAGCAACTGCCTTTCCAACTCTTCCGTTTCTATAGACCAAACGCTCTGAAGGGCGCATAGCCACTTCATCTCCCTGATTATCCATAAACTCCACTTTCCCCTCCTTTAAAACAACTTCCACATAGTTTTCAGCCGGGTAAGCGCTCACATTAAAACTCGTACCCAACACTTTTACCGTAGAGTTTCCCGTATTCAATTCAAAGGGGTGCTCTGCGTCCTTTTGTACGTCAAACCAGGCTTCCCCTTCCAGAGAAACCTTCCGCTTGTTTGTGAAAGGAAGAGAATAACTGAGTTTCGAACCGCTGTTGAGCATACCGGTCGTTCCATCGGGCAGGCTAAATGAAACACGTGATCCCATCGGAGCATAGATTGTAGATGCAACTTCCTGATTGACAAGTGTATGAATAACCGGGTGCTGCAACTTATTGAAAAAGAAGCCAGCCGACAACAGCAGCGGTAAAAATAAAACAGCCGCAACCTTCCTATAACCACCGGCAAATCGCCGGAAAGGCGTCGGCTTTTCAGATGCTTCGCTTCTATTTATATCACGGTGGATCTGAAGGAGAATGTGGTCAAGGTTAACATCAGGTGTCGGATCATCAGGTATTGAATCCCAACTTTTAAGTAGTGCTTGCCGAAGAATTTCGTGATCAGGCCCATTCAGGAACAGTGATTCCACCCAAGCCTTTTCGTTATCGTCACTCAATCCGGCAATATATCTTTCGATTTGATTCAGATCAGCTTCTTTCAAGAGTAAATATTTAAGTATTGATTAAGATTTAGGTTTCCCTACATTATTAATATCCACAGCACCCAGCAATCTCACATGAAAACAGCTCTTTTTTTCATGCTAGAAAACATATTTTTTTAGGGAGGAAACCTGGATTGGACTAACGTCCAGCAATTAAATAGATTACAAAAACAGAGCCTGCCTGCTATGGCTAACTTTCGTCAGTTAACCGGGTCCTGATAAATTTAAGGGCTTCTGACATGTAGTTGTCAACAGTGCCCGGAGCAAGGCCAATTTCTTCAGCAATTTCCCTGGTTGATTTACCTTCCTCCTTACTTTTTACAAAGATGGCTCTCTGCTTTTCGGGAAGCAAACTGACTATATGTTGCAGCCTTTCCAAAAAAAACAGATAATCAATTCCCTCTTCAATCTCAATCGATGAATTGGGATTTTCAATCAGGGATTTATCTATGAATTGTTGTTGATAACTACTTTTGCGGAAGCACTTACAAATATCGTTGTAAGCGATCGTGAACAGGTATGATTTGAAGGATGATTCTTTATTCAGTGTTTTATGATTCTCCCAGAGTTTGAGGAAAACTGATTGCACAAGTTCCTCAGCCTCCGCCCGCGATCTGCAATATTTCAGCCCAAACGCATAAAGCTTCCCTGAATACTTATTGTAAATCAGATCAAATGCTTCAACATCGCCTTTTTGTAACCGTTCAACCAATTCAGTATCTTCAGGCAACACTTTCACGATTTTCCCATTTTGATACATCCCTTGCAATAACCACCTTTCACAAATATAACAGATTAATTCAAGACATCCCGTTCATACTGCATTATCCTAATGCTCTGAACAGGATCAAAATACAAAAAAATGGCATAACGAATATTACTCATTTTGTTTTATTTTTGCAGAATTGAATATTCTTTATCGAAAATATCATTATCCTGAACTATCCTCGAAACCACTCGGGTTTTGACAGGAGGTGATTTGTTCCAAAGCCCACCTGTCATTTTATATAATTTTCTGTAATTTAATTATTTAGATTTCGTAATAAAGAATAATCATGGAACAATCCAATAGAATAGCCGTTATCGGCGGAACCGGGAAAGCCGGCAGATATCTGGTTAAACAACTAATCAATCAGGGATTTAGTTTAAAAGTCCTTCTTCGCAATCCCGACAAACTCGATATGAATGATCCGCTGGTTGAAAAAGTCACTGGGGACGTCAGAAATTATGAGTCCGTCTGTTCACTCATCGAAGGGTGTAGCGCGGTAATCAGTACCCTGGGCCAGCCCAAGGGAGAAGCTCCCTTATTCACGGTTGCTGCTGAAAACATCATAAGAGCAATGAATGCACTCCATATTCAGCGGTACATCATGATCACAGGACTGACCCTGAATGCCCCGGGTGACAGGAAGAGTTTCCGGACCAGGTTGCTGTCGCGGATTATGAAACTCAGCTTCCCGGCTGTCATTGCCGACAAGCAGGGTGAGTTCGCAAGGGTTTCGCAATCAGGCCTCGAATGGACAGTTGTCCGTCTGCCGTTAATTGAGCAAACGGAGAGATCTGGTCCGGTGCACATCAGTCTGACCGACTGCCCCGGCAAAAAGATCAGTACGACTGATTTGGCCGGGTTTCTCATCAGTCAATTGAAGGATGAACAATATATCGGTCAGGCGCCGTTTCTGGCGAACTAAATAAAAAGCGGCGGGTCTTTCGATCCGCCGCTTTTATTTCATTTACCGAAATTGCCTATTACAGATATTTGTCAATGAGCTCTTTTAGCCCATCATTGGTGTGAAAGCCCAGATTGTCATTAATCAGGTTGCCTGATTTGTCAAACAACATATACCTCGGTATTCCGCTGATTTTGTATTTGGATGCCAGATAATTCCATCCATCCTTATCGAGCCGGTAGTGCTGCCCTTTAATATCGGGCACCATCAGATCGTAGGTTTTCTGAGGGGAAGAAGGA
>JAQWAJ010000121.1 GCA_028707745.1 Bacteroidales bacterium
CGTATGTTCCTTTGAAGCATCTGGGATACAAATCGGTGGTGGTTAATCTTTCCGATATCTATGCCATGAACGGCACTCCCCGGCAGATCACGGTAAGTTTGGGTGTTTCCTCGAAACTATCGCTGGCAGCTATTGAGGAGTTATATAACGGGATCAAACTGGCCTGCAACCATTACGGTGTTGATTTGGTTGGTGGCGACACAAGTGCCAGTTTTACCGGGTTAACGATATCGGTCACAGCCCTGGGAACGGCACGGCCACAGCAGGTGGTTTACCGGAGCGGGGCAAAAAAGGGGGATCTGATCTGTGTGACCGGTGATCTTGGCGGGGCTTACATGGGATTGATGTTGCTGGAACAGGAGAACAAGCTGTTTTTGGCAGATCCTAAGCACAAGCCCAATCTCGAAGGGTATCAGTATATATTGGAGAGGCAGCTGAAGCCCGAAGCATGCCGGGGTTTGGGGAAACTATTGCTCGACCGGGATATCAGGCCGACTTCGATGATTGATATATCTGACGGGTTATCATCGGATCTCCTTCATATCTGTGAGGAATCAGGAGTCGGATCGAGGGTGGTTACTGAACAGATTCCGGTACATCCCGAAACCCGGAAGATGGCTGATCATCTGAATATCAATCCCGTAACTGCAGCATTGAGTGGTGGCGAAGATTATGAATTACTCTTTACCGTATCGCCTGAAGATTTTGCCAAAATCCAGTCTATCGAAGGGATTTCAGTCATCGGGATCATTACAGGAAAAGCCGACGGACATCTGCTGGAGCTCGGGGATAAGAGTACCATGCGGATGGAGTCACAAGGCTGGAATGCAAATCAGAGATGGGAGAAACTATAAATCTTCAAAAGGTCCCTTGATGATTCCGCGGCGTGAGTCGCGAACAAAGGAGATAATCATATCTCTTTCGCCGTTGCCAACGAGGTCTTTCTCAATTCTTTCGAGTGCCTGACTGGTATTAAAGCCTCTCTGATAGATATACCGATAGATTTCGTGGATCTCTTCGATGAGTTCTTCGGAGAAACCTCTTCGGCGCAGGCCAACCAGGTTGAGGCCTTCAAATCTGAGTGGATCGCGACCGGCAGTAACAAACGGAGGCACATCCTTTCCAACTTTCGATCCGCCCTGAAGCATCACGTGGGCACCGATACGTACAAACTGGTGAACCAGTGTCATTCCACTCAGGATGGCATAGTCACCGATTTCCACTTCACCGGCCAGTCCGACGTAATTTACCAGGATAATGTTGTTTCCCAACTTACAGTCATGCGCAACGTGGCTATAGGCCATAAGCAGGCAGTCCTTCCCGATTACGGTTCTTCCGACAGCATTTGTCCCTTTGTTAATCGTCACACACTCGCGGATAACTGTTCCATCACCAATTTCAACCAGAGTCTGTTCGCCTCTGTATTTCAGATCCTGAGGAATTGCGGAGATTACGGCACCCGGGAAAATCTGGCAGTTTTTGCCGATCCGGGCACCATCGAAAATTGTTACATGCGGTCCGATCCAGGTACCCTCACCGATCTCCACATCCTGGCTGATGGAGGAAAAGGCTTCCACCGTAGCAGATGCAGCAATGCGGGCTTCGGGATGGACATTCGCAAGAGGATGTATCATTGAGCTAAATATTTGAGTTCTTATTTTTTATTACCTGAGCCATCATTTCGCCTTCGGTAACCAGGTGATCCCCGACAAAAGCCTGAGCCCTCATTCGAACAATTCCGCGACGTACCGGTTCGAGAAGTTCCAGTTTCAGCAGCAGTGTATCACCGGGAACGACCTTCTTTTTGAAGCGTACGTTATCGATTTTGAGGAAATAGGAGCTATATTCTTTCGGGTTGTCGACTGTTTGCATCACCAGAATTCCGCCGCACTGTGCAAGTGCCTCAACGATAAGAACCCCTGGCATAACCGGTTCCCCCGGAAAATGTCCGACAAAAAACGGTTCGTCCATCGAAACATTTTTCAGGCCGAGGATCATCGTGTCAGTAACATCCAGTATCCGGTCAATAAAAAGGAACGGAGGCCGGTGAGGCAAAAATTCCATGATCCGGTTAATATCGTATTTAGGAGCTGCGTTCGGATCAAATGAGGGAACGATGTTTCGTGTTTTCTCTTTCCGGATGGTTTGCTTGACCAGTTTAGCAAATTCAACGTTTGAAAAGTGCCCGGGCCTGGTGGCAATGATCTTTCCCTTGATTGCCGTACCGATCAGCTTAAGGTCGCCGATCAGGTCAAGGAGTTTATGCCGGGCGGGTTCGTTGCTGAATTCGAGCTTTGTGGTACTCATAATTCCCTGATGAGCCTCCACACGAGGGCGGCCAACCAGGTCCGCCACCTTGTCGAGCTCTTCCTGGGGAACTTCCTTTTCGAGGATTACCATGGCGTTATCCAGGCTACCACCCTTAATCAGGTTATTTTTCCACAGGATTTCAAGTTCCCTGAAAAAGACGAAAGTACGCGATGAGGCAATCTGCCGGTTAAAATCTGAAATATGGGCAAGATTGGCATACTGATTTCCGAGAACTTCGGAATTATAATCAATCATCACGCTTATGCTGAATTCATCCGCCGGTAAGGCCATGATTTCAATACCGCGCTCCTCATTGGAATAGATAATCGGTTCCTTAATTTCGAAAACTTCGCGGGGCGCATCCTGTGTGGCAATGCCCGCTTTCAGAAATGCATCAATATATTGTCGTGCGCTGCCGTCGAGAATTGGCATTTCAGGCCCGTTGACCGTAATTACAATATTATCTATTTCCAGACCTGCAAGGGCAGCCAGTGAATGTTCAACCATCCCTACACTGGCTCCGTTGGCCTGAATCATGGTATTTCGGGAGGTATCTGTCACTAAATCAGCGGATGCTTTAATGACGGGAGCTCCCGGAAGATCGATCCGCTGGAATAAAATTCCTGAATTTTCCGCCGCTGGGAGAAATGTTGCATCAACCTTAATGCCAGAATGTAACCCTGTTCCTGTTAGGGTTATGCTACTGGCAATGGTCTTCTGTTTTGCGGTCATTCAGTTTACCCGTTTAATTTGGGTGCAAAAATACGACTTTGGCCGTAAGATCAAAAATACCAACGCTATTCTTTATTATTTTAATGTTTTGACTTTTCTAACTGGTTGATACGATCAACCAAATCAGGCAATTTTTTAAAATAAACATAAGATCTCTGGTATGGGATCACCTCATAGGCCGGACTACCCTGCACTGCAGTATTTTCAATTTTAATAGACTGTGTAACACCACTTTGCGCCGCAATTCGGGTTCCATCTGCGAGATTTAAATGGCCGATTATTCCAACCTGCCCTCCGATCATGCAGTTTTTCCCCACCTTGGTTGACCCGGAAATTCCTGTCTGAGCAGCGATGACTGTATTTTCTCCAATTTCTACATTGTGTGCAATCTGAATCAGGTTATCGAGTTTAACCCCTCTCCTGATTATTGTGGAACCAATTGTTGCGCGGTCGATGGTGGTATTTGTTCCGATTTCAACATTATCTTCAACAACTACATTTCCGATTTGTGGCACTTTGGCAAAATCGCTGCCGGTTATCGGTGCAAAACCGAATCCATCGCCTCCGATCACCACACCGCTGTGAATGACGCAATGGGAGCCGATTCTCGAATTATTATGAATTTTTGCACCCGCATAGATCCAGGTATCATCTCCGATCACTACATCTTCGCTGATATAAACCTGCGGAAAGATTTTTACATTATTCCCAATTTTTGCTCCCCTGCTGATATAGGAGAAAGCTCCGACATAAACGTCAGTGCCCAATGTAGCTTCCTCATGAACGAATGCCATCGGTTCAATTCCGGATCGGTTCGGACGTTTTTCAACCAGGGCCAAAAGCTTGGCCAGACAACGGTATGGGTCTTCAACCCTGACCAGCGTGCACTTCAGGGGTTCGGTCGGTTCAAACTCATTATTGACCAGAACGACACTGGCACGGGTAGAATAAATATGGTGCTGATATTTCATGTTGGCCAGAAACGTTAGTGTTCCCGGCCTGCCCTCTTCGATTTTGGATACGTCATTGACTAGTGCTTCAGGGTCGCCATCAACCACACCATCCAAAAAGCCGGCTATCTGTTTTGCTGTAAATTCCATAAAATAAAAAATAATTAAACAAAAACGGATTGAAATGCCTTGTCAGTATATTAACCGGCAAATAACCATTTCGGGTAGCAAAGATAGTATTTCCTATCTGCGCGGTTCAAAAGAGATACATTGATGATGTCACTTGCTTCCGAGAGGGGTATCAGTTGCCCCGAATTATCGAGAAACAATATTTGATCATCCTTTTCCTCATAGGTATTATTAGTGATTACATCAGAGTAAACCAGAAACTCCGCCTCGTGCATCGAAAATCCAAACTCTTTGACTGCTTTCGTTCTGAGATGTTCGATCTGGTTCAGATCCCAGGGCGTTTTCTGTATCCGGATGGCCGACAGCCTCCGGTTCAGCAGATTCGCAGAAAGTAGCGAGAGTATCCGGTCGGGATGATCGGCCCAGGCTTTTATGGATGCAAATATGTCATTGTCATCGAGCCTGGCAAACTGATCCAGCAGCAGGCCGGGGTCTTCCAACGGCCGGTCACTCAATGGTCCGGGATACAAAAATCCGTATAAAGCAGGTGTGGCAAACACTTCCGTTCCGTTATAAGCCAGCTCCCGGGCCCGGCTCAGCGCCTTGACCAGCATCTGTTCTGCTGCAATAACGGTTTTATGCAGATAGACCTGCCAGTACATCAGCCTCCTGGATATCAGGTATTTCTCAATTGAATAGATTCCTTTTCTCTCAGCAACCAATTGATTGTCATATACCTGAAGCATCTTGATTATTCGCTCATAGCCCACGGCACCTTCGGTGACACCGGTAAAAAAACTGTCGCGGTTGAGATAATCCAGTCTGTCCATATCCAATTGACTGGATATCAGCTGATGCAGAAAAGGTTTAGGGTAATCATCATTAAATAATTGGATCGACAGATCCAGTGCATAACCGAATGAACGGTTGAGTTCCTGCATAAAAAGCCCGGACAACTTTTCATGGTCAATAGTCTGAACGATACTATGTTCCAGCGCATGAGAAAATGGGCCGTGGCCGATATCGTGCAACAAGATAGCAGCGATGGCGGCATCCCGTTCATTTTCCTGTATCGGGTATCCTTTGCGTGAGATCACTTCAAGAGCGGTGTTCATCAGATGAGCTGCGCCGAGTGCATGCTGAAACCGGGTATGATTGGCAGCCGGATAAACATAAAAAGTCAGCCCCAGCTGCCTGATTCTCCTAAGCCGTTGAAACCAGGGATGGTCAACCAGATCATAGATCAGGGGTGAAGGAAAATTGATAAAGCCGTATAAAGGGTCATTGATGATCTTCCTCTTATTCGGCACGTTTTTAAATTCTTCGTCCATCCGGGGGGGGGTGCTAATTGCTTTGTGTATGCAATTTTACGACAATTTCCATTGCAAACCGGAAATCATGAAAATTTTACTGATAATGAACACGTTTGAAGCTTACAAATTGGAGTTGTAGAATTATTTATCTATTTTTGCGACCGATTGTAGGAATTATGGCATAGGGGACACGGGTCCCCTATTTTTTAATTTTAGTGTTGTGATAGAAAAAAATCGAATAGAAAACATTGTTAATGAGGCCATTAGCGGAACAGAAATTTTTCTGGTTGATGTTCACATAGGCCGCAGCAATGTGATTCAGGTTTTTATCGATCACCAAAATGGAATCAGTTTGGATGATTGTGCCAGAGTTCATCAAGGTATTGAAAGTCAGTTAGACCGGGAACAGGAAGATTACGAGCTTCAGGTTTCCTCCCCGGGGCTGGGTCAGCCCATCAGGGTGTTTCCTCAGTACGTGAAAGCAGTTGGGGAGAAGTTAAATATCTTGCTCGAAGAAGGAGAAGTCATAAAGGGCACCTTGCTAGAGGCCAGGCCTGCGGAAGCAGGAAAAGAGGCTGAGCTGGTTGTTCGCCAAACGGGGACCAAAAGAAAGCCGGCATCTGAAGAGCCGGTTATGATTGACATTAGCCGGATAAAAACGGTACGTGTT
>JAQWAJ010000122.1 GCA_028707745.1 Bacteroidales bacterium
TTCATTCTGTATAAACCCTGAGTGGCTCCTGCAGGCCCGGCGAAATAGATCCAGTCGCCAATTATTGCGGGACAGGTGATATCGGTAAAACCAGCAGCCAGAATAACCTCCTGAAGTGAATCTTTCAGGTTTATTCCGACCAATTTCCGCCCCTTCTCACCAGTCGTAACGGCAAACAGTTCATCCTGATCGTTTCCGTAGCACAAATAACTAAAATGCTCCCCGGAAGGGGCGGCGGCTGTTTGGAGGACTCCTCCGTCTTTTGAGCGGATAATCCTGATAAATGAAGAGCCATCTGCCTGTTCATCAATGACCGCTATATTTTCTCCGTCTGAACTGAAAACAGGCGAAAAGTACCTTTGGCTGCTGGTGAACCGGGTAGTGTGATCACTACCAAAATCATATATAAAAAGATCAGACCACGACCTGTTTTCCCATCGGATATCCTGGATCAGTTCCGACCAGACCAGCTTTCCATTCCCATAAGAAAAGCCTGCATCTTCCATGGTTCCCGGTCTGGTGATAATCCGTTCATGTCCTGAGGTATCCAGAACCACAAAAGCCGGTATATCCCCCATCGACTTTTTCAGGCAGATAACTTCATGGTCGCTGAATTGCTGGGGACGATAATAATTCAGGTAAGCACCAGAATCTGTAGTGAAAGCAAATAGTCCCTCAGGAGCTTTCACAGCCAGAGATGGATTGGTCCAGTAATCCCTCAGCCAGTTGAGGGTTTCCACATAGAGCTTCGAGAATCTGAACCCCGTTTTTGGCCGGGTCAGACCCGATATACCTTTGATCATGAATGGATTGCCACCGATTTGTTTTAAAGCATCTGACCACAGGAGTGGATCGGCAAGCATACGACCTCGGGCCGTCAGAAAATATCCAATGAGGTAATCGTCAGGCAGAGATTCAACAAACGAACCAAACAGTACCCTGTCATAAGCCAAATCTTTATTATTCACAAGTCGTGACCGCAATGGCTGTATAAAACCGGCTATTCTGCCACGTCCTGCATTGCTCAGCAGCGTTTCGGTCAATACTGCATCTCCCTCGAGCAGCCAGTTTGGAACCTGCAAACCCAGAACGATTGATTGTGCCTGCTCTCCCATCAGATATCCCGCATAATGGGTAAATCCGGTGTTCAGCCGCTCCATCTGGGCAAAATGCCGGGCTTCATGGATCACCAGTTGCGGGGCAAAGTCATTCGTTTCCAATGCCAGTGGCTGTTTCGGGAATAATTCCATTCGGCGTGGCGCCAGTATGGAAGATCCGTTTGAAAAAGACACATAAGGATGGATGATAACCGGAATT
The DNA here is from genome assembly GCA_028707745.1 of Bacteroidales bacterium. Taxonomy (GTDB): domain Bacteria; phylum Bacteroidota; class Bacteroidia; order Bacteroidales; family UBA12481; genus UBA12481. The sequence goes on from JAQWAJ010000122.1 coordinate 1,318, forward strand.
CGCCTGATTTCAGCTTGCATGGATGCCGTTACCGGAAGTGCGATATCCGAAAGTATTTGGCGGTATCGGGCAGCAAGTCCCCGCTCGTTGGCAGGATATAGAAGGTTGAATTCAAGAACCCGGGACTGGTTCCATTTTACAGATGCAGGATCAGCACCGATTGAATAATACTGAGCTTGCCCCTGAACCGAAAGGAACAGAAGCAACACAAGGGATAACCGGTGGAGTTTTTCCAGTGCATTTATTTTCACACAACAAAAATAGAAGATTGTACGGATCTACTATTTGCCGTCCGCTTTTTCAAGGTTTTTCATTCCATCGATATTCATGCCCTGCGCAATTTTTGCCACTGATTTCATATCGATCTTACCCGTAATCCAGATCATGGTACTCTCCTCCTTACCGTTGCTGATCATGATCAGCTCCCTGATTACCCCATCCTGCTCAAGCGTCAGAAACTTGATATTGTTTCCCGACTCCTTGATCGTCATTAACTCTTTATAGTCCTTTTCGGGAATGGCCGGCTGTACTTCATTGTAAAATGCTTTACCCTCCATTTCACCCTTAACAGACAGTATTTTAATGAATTCCAGATTTTTAACAGTTTTCAGGAAGTCATCATCTTCCTGGCTCTCCACATTTGCAAACAGCTGAAACATGTTTTTCGTAATAACGACAGACGTGTACCCATCGCGTTCGGAGTACTTTTTAAACAACTGATCTATCGCTTTATTCTGCGCCGAAAGGTTCACTGTCAGGCAGAACAAAATGGAGATTATAGCGTATTTTTTCATGGCTCGAAATTTACTTCACGTTTTGTGATTTTCCCATCTTTGATAAGGTTTTTATCGTCTTATCCAAAGTCTTTAACTGTCCAAGTGGTTCAATGGCCTGGTCGATCTTGTTTAACTCCGTAAGCTGCGAGGTTCCTTCATTAAAGTATCTCGATACCATTTCAAGCGCCTGACGAGACTCTGCATACGCAAGCTGCGGGTCATTGATCGTTTTTGTCTGATCCTGTTTCATGAATGAAAGGTAAGTCGAAACCATCAACAGCAATGCAGCCGCCACACTCATCGATACAATATAGAATCTCCTGTTGGTACGGAACCGGCTTTTCTGAACTTTTTCAAGGGTATTTAACACTGCCCTTTCCAAATCATCCGGCACCGGAATATCTTCATCCCTCATAGCGGCAACAGCCAGGAAATGAATCCTGTCAGCCTCAAATTCCTCGTCCACCTGTTCGCTTAGCAAATACTTTTCAAGATCTGATTCTTCATCGGGTGAAGTCAATCCATCATAGTATTTCACTAATAACGTTTTTACTTCGTTCGTTTTCATATCCATACATTTTAGCCAGGATCTGCCTGATTTTAAATCTTCCGCGTGACAGAATCACCCGGACCGTTCCATCTGCAATACCCAAAGCTTCTGCAATTTCCTCATTCGTATAGCCCTCCAGATCCCTCATCCGGATAACAGAACGCTGGGGCTCCTGCATTTCTGTTATGGCGTTCCGGACAATTTCAACCGAATTTTTTATCTCGAGGTGACGGTCAGGAGTTGGTTCAATACCCGGTCGGTTGCTGAAGTATTCCTGAACATCGAGGCTCACCGTTTTATTCATTTTGATCTTATCGAGACAATAATTCCGCATCACCCGGATTGAAAAAGCCTCGATACTATTGATCGTGACCAGTTCAAACCTCATATTCCACAATTTCACAAAAACATCCTGAACAGCATCTTTTGAATCCTCCTGATTACCCAGATAACGGAAAGCGTACCGGTAAAGCTGCCGGTTCAATGGAACTACTTTCTCGTTGAATTCAATGACTGTCATTACCGGGTAGACGAATCTGACGGGCTCTTGTTACACGGGCTCCTCTTTTTTGCAGATATTTATCCTGGCCTCTCTTAATAACCAGAAAACTGGTGGTTGAAGTTCCGGCAAAAATGCCATAACCGCCGGTTACGTTGGTAAATACCTGAACAGGCTCGGAAAAGGGATTCCCGTGTGAATCCTGATAAGCCATATAGCTTTTTATATAACGGAAGAAGGAAGGATCGATTTGATTAATCCTGATATTCAGCCAGATCGTATCAGAGTAAAAATAATTATAGCCAGACGTGACGAAATTCACGGTTTTTGTCATTCCGTCAAACAATAAGTCTTCGAAATACAATTTCCCCTCAAATTCAGAGGATTCGCTCTTTATGAAATCATCCGAATCATCGGTATTCAGGTAAGCAGCCGTTGTCACCAGATTGCCGGTATACTCCATGGTACTATAATCGATCTCTTTATAGATTATATCGATACCAAATGAATAGAAATTACGAACAGCCGGCGGGTCGTTGAATTTCACAGAAACCTGAAATTCCTCTGCTCCATAAGATTGAGTGATTGTTGCCGTATCCAATGAGACAATCTGAACCATCTGGGGAACTGCCGCCAAAGCTTCTACCGCTTCCATTCCTTCACCGGAAACCGTCAAATGATAGTTCAGCCCGGTCTGGGGCTTGAAATCAGGCAAAGAATAGTCTCCATCCGTTCCCTCCTGAAGTTTCCCGATCAGGTCAGTTCCCTGAAACAAACTGACATCGGCTCCGTGTAGGGGAACAATATTGTCATCTTCAAGCACAGACAGACTTCTACTGATATTTACCGATACTATATCTTCCTGGCTGATAAGCCCGTTAACCACAATTTTGCGCTTTTGATCCGGAATGCTTATGTCGATAGTCTTTTCACAGGCGAATAAACCAATAAAGACAGGCAAAGCAGCTAACAGGATCGGGTATCTTATTTTTCGGTTTGTCATAATCACTTAAACTTAAAACTGTAACTGACTGAAGGGATTATCGGAAACAATGAATATTGTTTCAGCACTTTCTGCGGCCCTTTAGTCACCTCATAATCTGTTGCAAACGCAAGATAGAATGCATTTTTGCGGTTATAGGCATTATAGGCCCCGAACGACCATACCCGCTCCCCCCACTTTTTCGTCTTCCTGAAATTGATCCCGACATCCAGCCGGTGGTATGCCGGCATTCGGTAAGAGTTCCGGTGGTCAAACGCCTCGATCCCGTTAAAATAGGAGTAATAGGTGTTGGCCCAAATCGATGATAATGAAGTGTATTTTTCGAGCGGGAGTGTGACCGCGTTACCGCTGCTATATACCCAGGTTAGTCCGATATCAATCTTATCTGTGAGCTGCTGATTGACCACTATGGAGATATCGTGACGACGGTCGTACCGGTAAGGGAACCATTCCCCGAAACTGATATTGTCGAATTTCCGTTCACTCCACGACAGGGTATATCCGATCCATCCGGATGTTTTTCCCAATTGTTTCCGGGCGAGCACCTCAAAACCATAGGCACGCCCTTTCCCAAAATCAATTTTATCCTGCCAGTCATCCGAAAAGGAGAAGAAACTTGCACCCTCTTTGTATTCGATGAGGTTTGACATTTCTTTATAGTAGCCTTCAACACTGATTTCTATTTCATCATTGAGTTCGTAAACCAATCCCAAGGCGTACTGGACCGCTCTTTCAGGTTTGATTTTCTGGGTCGAAGGGAGCCACAGATCGGTTGGCAAGCCAATGGTTGAATTCGTCAGCAGATGGATATATTGGCTCATGGTGCTGTAAGCTGCTTTGAGCGACATCTTTTCATTAAGGAGATACCTGAGTGAAATCCTTGGCTGCAAGGAGGTATAGATGGAATCCTGCACCTTGAAGCCTGAAAAATGCAGGCCGATATTGGCTTTCAGGCGGGGTGAAATGTTCCAGTCATCCTCCGCAAAAATTGCGCCCTCATGGGCGTTGATGTTCTTGTTCCCAAACGTGGTATCTATTTCAAAATTTTCTGAATCCTGTATGGAGAACACATTAACTCCGGGTTTAAACGTATGATAAATCTGATTATATCCAAATCGAATGGTATGATTGGGATCAGGCAGATATTCAAAATCGATTTTACCGGCCCAGTCGTTGATTCCGGATATATATTCATAATCAAACTTACTGGTCACGTGATCATTTTTCTTTTCCTGCTCCATGGCAGAAGTAATGAAATTGTATCGGCTATACGTAATGGTGGTATTACTGAACAGCTTAGGCGTTATGATGTAATTCCATCGCAATGCAGCCGTCAGGTTACCCCAACCCAAACCGGCATCAGCTTTCCATTGATAACGCTCGGTATCCGATCCCCCTTTATCCGTAGTGTGCATATAGGCTTTATCGCGACCAGAATAAGCGCTCAGGAAAAGTCGGCTTTTATCTGAGAATTTGTGGTTAATCTTCGTGTTCAGATCATAGAAGTAATAACCGGCATTGATCTTTTCAGACTCGTTCAATGTAGCAAGCCTGATAATAGGCTGAGCAAGCAGATCGATGTAGGTTCGGCGGGCCGAAACAATGAATGAAGTTTTCTCATTGACTATCGGACCCTCGAGCGTAAGTTTGCTCGAGATAATTCCGACACTGCCTTCAGCGCTGAATTTCTTATTGTTACCATCGCGCATACGGATATCCAGCACCGATGATAGTCTCCCTCCAAACCGGGCCGGGAATCCGCCGGTGATCATTTTTACACTCTGTATGGCATCGGGATTGAATACTGAAAAGAAACCGAACAGGTGATTGGCATTATAAACAGGGACCCCATCGAGGAGGATCAGATTTTGGTCGGGTCCCCCACCCCTTACGTAAATTCCGCTTGTTCCCTCGTTTCCGCCCT
>JAQWAJ010000123.1 GCA_028707745.1 Bacteroidales bacterium
CTGGCAGGTAATTTTTCCATTCCCCGGTTGTCTCGTTAAATTCGTTAAGCCCGAATTGGGAGGCTATCATAAAAATCCCCGGAGCTCTTTCGAAAATATCAACGCAGAAGTTGTTGCTCAAACTGTTGGGATTATCCGGATCATGACGATAATTGGTAAAAACGCCGGTCTCGCTGTTGTACCGGCTTATTCCGTTGTCAGTGGCAAACCAGTAAAAGCCTCTTGAGTCCTTGCAAATATGCCAGACCGTGTTGCCGGCTATGGAATTGCCCGAATTGTCAGGAAGGAATCTTTTATTGGTCCGTTTAACCGTATTGTACTGGTTGAGCCCGTTATTCGTACCGATCCAAACGTATGGCGGATCGTCGAAAAGATCAGTTATGTGGTTACTACTGATACTATTGGGATCATTACTGTGCCTGATGAACCGATCGGTCTTCTTTTTTACCCGGTCCCACAACATCACTCCATCCTGTGTTCCGCACCAGAGCATCCCGGGTTTGGGTTCGATAATGCCGAATGTGGAGTATGATCTGGAGATTTCATAAAAGGCATGAGATTCAGGAACCAGCTTTACCAAACCTTTGTGGGAAGTCCCGAGCCAGAATATGCCGTTATTGTCCTGAATAATGGACCAGAAAGCAGTGTAGGAAAAATACTCGCTCTCCGGAATTTGCTGCTGCATGTTTTCGAACTGATTCCGGGTTGGGTCAAATCTCAGTAAGCCGCTTTCGGGAGTTCCAATCCAGATATTGTTTTCACTATCTGCATAAATACAGTTGATGATATTTTTGGAGGAGAGGACATCTTTCTTGGTTGCAAGCTCGATAGGATAATGCAAAAAAGTATTGCTTGCCGGATTGAACAGATGGAGTCCGAAAGGGGTTCCTATCCACAGTTTTCCTGAATGATCAATGTTTAGTGCAGTGATTGATGATGTTGCCAGGTGCCCCGGTTTTGCATCGCCGTAAAACCGAATAACCTCATTGGTGGCCGGATTCAGTTTGTTAAGGCCGAAAGTGGTGCCTACCCAGATAGCTCCGGCCGAATCCTCAGCAAAACAGGTTATTCCATTTGAACTGATGGTGGTAAAGTCTCTAGGGTTGTGTTCGATGTATTTGAATTTCAACGATTTGGTATTCAATACCAGAATTCCGTTGTTGGTTCCGATCCAGATTGAACCATTTTTACTCCTGAACAAAGTTTTGATACTGTCGGAGATCATTCCGTCGTTGATACTCTTCTCGACAGTAAATTGTGTGATCGAAAAGTCTTTTTTTGAAATCCGGTTCAGTCCTTTAGGACAGGAGGCCCAGATATAACCGAAATCGTCCTCTGCAAGGCCGGTTATGGTCGCGTTGGTAAGCCCTTGTGAGGGTTCAACCATGTTGATACTGAATGTTTTAAATGAATAGCCGTCGAACCGGTTCAATCCGCTCCAGGTTCCCGCCCAGATATAACCTTCCTGGTCTTGAAGAATGGCATTTACCGTATTTTGTGATAGCCCTTTTTCAATCCGGATGTATTCGGATGTTATGTTTTCAATCCGGTAATCTTGTGCAAACGACACACCAATCTGCAGAATCAGAAATGTGCAGATTAATAGGATTACCCGGCTCATCGGGGAAAGATTTATTCGAGAGGCCCCAGAAACCTTCCAACGATGGCAAGAAGATTTCCCTTTCGAATGGGTTTTGAAATGTAGGCATCAAATCCGGCATCCATGGCACGCTTTTCATCATCGGCCATGGCAAATGCAGTTTGAGCAATCTGAGGGACATCAGGGAATAACTCTTTTATTTGTTGCCTGGCCTCATAACCATTGATATTTGGCATTTGCAGATCCATAAGAATAAGGTCGATCTTAGGGTTCTGTTTGCAGGCATCGATAGCTTCTTCGCCACTCCGCGCCCAGAGTAGAGAAGCTCCGGTTTTCTGAAGAACTGCTTCAAGATAAAGATAGTTGGAATCCTCATCCTCAGCAATTAATATGGTTTTAGTACTCCAATCCATAAGATATCCTTGCGTTGATTAACAACCAAATTTACACTATTTGCTAAAACTTCAATGAATTTAGTGATTAAATGTTGGATTATTCATAAAAAAGCCGCCAACTGAAGTCAGTCGGCGGCTTTCAATGATGATTAAGCTAATTATTTGCTTTTAAGAGCCTTGGCATCTTTACGAGCCAGGTAGAGCATAAATACACCGAACAGCAGCATAACCACCCCGGTCCATAGGTTAACATTGTATCCCAGTGATTTGGCGTAAAAGGCTGTTTCACTGCCGGTAATCAAACCATATACCGAGAGAATGAGCCCGAAAATGGTGAAAAGTAAACCGATCGGAATTTTAATATCTAGTTGCATAATTTGTTCTCCTACCAGAAAATAATGGATAATACTAATGTTAAGGCAGCTACAAAACAAGCCAGAACTATTGGACGGTTATACCATTTATCATCTTTTTCGATAATACGTGGAGTGAGTGAATAAACCAGCCCTTTAAGATCTTCATTGGATTTCTGTTGCTTGGTCAGATAAGTAATGATCAGGGTGCAAACCGTACCTGATGTCCATCCGATAATGGCACCCCAGAAATTCTGGGCCATGCTGCTCGGATAGGTATGGATCACACTGATCCATCCACCTTTGATAATTTCACTGGGATCAGCTCCCATGGGGATCGTTAGCCCATGATGTATCAGAGCGCAGCTGATTCCAAGCAGAAGCCCCCAGAAGGCACCGTGCCCTGTCGTGCGTTTCCAGAACATGCCCAGAAACATGATCGCGAAGAGCGGAGCATTCACCATGGCGAAGATCATCTGCAGGAAGTCCATGATGTTACCGAATTGTTTGGCCAGATAGGCGGCACCGATACTCAGTATAATTCCTACTATTGTGGCAAGCCTTCCCACATTCAGATAATGTTTATCACTTTGATTCGGCTTAATATAGCTCTGATAGAGGTCGTATGTCCAAACGGTGTTAAAGGCCGAAACGTTACCGGCCATACCCGACATAAAGGAGGCAAGCAGCGCACAAAGGCCGAGACCCAATATCCCTGAAGGATAGTAGTGCCCAAGCATCGAGGTGATCACCGAGTTGTAGTTGGGCGAGCCGTTAGGCATCATTTCGAGGGAGAGAGTCCCTTTTGAAGCAAGAGCCATAGCAGCCATACCCGGAACAATAACCAGGAATGGAAGGAGAATTTTCGGAACAGCGCCGATTAAAGGGGTTTTCCGGGCAGCTGTCATTGAATTGGCAGCCATGGCCCGCTGAACAACCAGGAAGTTGGTACACCAGTATCCGAATCCCAGAACAAACCCAAGACCCATGAAAATGCCAAACCATTCAACGCCCATCGGGTTCGCAGCCGCAGTCCCCGTATGCGACCACATGGTGGTCCAGGCACCGGTTTGAAATCCGTTGCTGGTCGATACCTGGTTCAATGTTTCTGTCATCCCGGTCCATCCACCGGCATCTTTCAGACTCAGGAAAACCAGCGGGAACAATCCAATCACGATAATGAAGAACTGAAGCACCTCATTGTAGATGGCTGACGATAAACCACCCAACAGGGTGTAGGCCAGTACAATACCGGCTGAAACCAGAACTGAGGCATCAAATGGCCAGTGCAGAAGTTTTTCCATCAAAGCGGCCAGTGCATACATTGAAATACCGGATGCAAGAATCGTCATCACCGCAAATGCAATAGCATTCAATCCACGCGTTTTTTCATCGAACCTCAATTTTAGATATTCCGGCACCGAGCGGGCTTTTGATCCATAATAAAATGGCATCATGAAAAGTCCCAGGAAAATCATTGCCGGAATAGCCCCGATCCAGTAGAAATGCGTAGTGGCCATCCCATACTGGGCACCGGATGCTGACATCCCGATTACCTCCAGCGCACCCAGGTTGGCGGAAATGAAAGCCAGTCCTGTAACCCACGCCGGCAACGACCGGCCAGCCTCCAGGAAAGCCTTGGATGAACTCATGTAACGTTTCAGGGCCCATCCAATACCTATAACGAAAAGGAAGTAGATGAATATAATAACATAATCAATCCCTCCCAGTGTAAGAAGATTTGGCATAGAAAACTTATTTTAAAATTTTACCAAAATTAAAAAATTAATCCATTTTGACCGGCTTAATGTTCTCGCCTTCTTTGAACCACTTCATCCAGGTAGGCTGATCTGCCATGACTTTTATGAATAATCCACCGATTACAGGTCTGGCCTGAAAGCCGACTTTATAAGCGTTATCCACTATATACCAGTCGGTAACGGGGACGCGCTGGGGAGTTGCATTGATAAAGTTATAAATAGGATTGAAAAGGGTATCAAAATCGGCCTTTTTCTCAGCCATCGTGGCTGTCCAGAGTATCCAGTCGGTTTTGGTCCACCTTTCGCGGTTGTCGAGCGGTAACCCATACGGGCCCTGCATCTGGATATAGTAATCGATCTCTTTCTGAATGATCTCTTTTGGAAACAGATTCAGATTCAGAAGCTTGTCCCAAACCAGATTGTATTTCTGGCTCCAGGTACCGGGCTGATCGTATGCAAGCCGGGTATGATTGCCTTCGGTGGCCTCGGCAACCCATTGTTTGGCAAATGATTCAGCCTGCCCGCGGTATTTCCTGGCGTCATCGGCTTTGCCATTCATTTTACACAATCCCGAATAAGATGCCAGTGCAACAATGGCTTTTGCCGATAGATTGATATTGTGTGCCAGATGACCGGCAAAGTCATCGGTACAGAGCTGGTTCTCCGGATCAAATCCTTTGCTGATCAGATATTTTGCCCAGTTCTCTAAAACCGGCCAGTATGGTTTGGCAAACGAGGCATTTCCTTCGGCTTTTGCCAGAGCGGCAATCATGATCAGCATATTGCCTGTTTCCTCAACCGGCATCTGGTCCTCTTCAGTGAGCTCACCTCCGCCATACGCCTGACCGGTGGCAAACGGATACGTACCCAGATCATGCGGAGCAAACGGGAACTTCCAACGTGCAGATGCTGAATAATCCATGATGGGTTTCAGCATGGCTTTGGTAAGAGCCGGGCTGAAAAGAAGAAAAAATGGCGATGCCGGATACATGACATCCACTGTGGCAATGCACCCGTTACTGAAATTTTCTTTTGAAAACAGGAGCGGCTGGCCGTACTGGTCAGCAGTTACTTTATGTGCAGCAAGGCATTCGCGGTATACCAGTGAAGTGACCTGTGCATATTTCTCACCTCCGGCACGGTTTAAATCCTGAATGAGTTTATGATCGAATTTCTCGCAACGGGCCAAAACCGATTGGTATTCCGATGCCGAAATTTTCAGTAGGGTTTCCATATCCATTCCGTTCTGACGCCAGTAAGGGCGCAGATAATCCTCAAAATACCTGATGCTGAACAGGTCATCGTACGAAATCATTGCCCAGCGGGTTGTGGTTTTGGTGTCAACAGATCCCAGGTTCCACGAAAGTGCCATGCAGTAATAACCCTCTTTAACCGCTTTTATACCCGGATTGTCAATATCAGAAAGCTTTCCTTCTGATAAAAACGCCTTTCTGACCTTGTCACCCGACCCGATTGTACGTTCAGGATTCTGTTCACTGGCAGCAGCTACCCAGGCAAAACCCCAGTCAATCCTCAGATCATCACCCTGCTTCTGCAGAATGGCCTGATCTGACGATCCGGCTTTGATGGCTTTCAAACCGGACAAATCACGCGTTTCGAACTGTACCTTCTGATCGGCCTGGTCAACGCAAACTTCTGAAGAGCAGTCGAAATAGAGCTCGGCATTGTGCGATTTCCCGTCAGCCGAAATGATGTTCCAGGTGACGTAGGTTACAGGCCGGGATAACAATGAAAGATCATCCGGAAGTGCCGGTGAGGTGAAAACCAATTCAACCTTCACCAGTTTGTTGGCAAACTGATAAATAGTCTGTGTGGGATTGATGCACAGACCTGTTTGCGTAAGAGGCTCAGCGCTTGATGGTTTGCTTCCCATTAAACGATAG
>JAQWAJ010000124.1 GCA_028707745.1 Bacteroidales bacterium
GGAAAATCCGGATGGATTACCCTATTTGCTCTGCCGGTGCTGCAATGTTGATGCGGAGAGTAAGTTTCAGCCGGGCTGCAGGTACAGCAGATGCAACCTGTGCTGCCGGTGCTGCAGGTGAGGTAGTTTTTGGAGTGCTTTTCGTTTTTTTTCGGATCCCATTATAGGGATGTTCCGCAACGATCGGGATATCCTGAGCCAGAAGGGCCTGGATATCTTTGAGAAAATGTCTTTCCGAAGGATCACAGAATGAAACGGCCTTTCCGCCGGCTCCGGCACGGCCCGTGCGGCCGATGCGGTGAATATACATCTGCGGAACATTGGGCAGATCGAAATTAACCACCAGCGAAAGTTCGCTTACGTCGATTCCTCTGGCAGCAATATCCGTGGCAACGAGTACCCGTGTACGTCCATTTTTAAAATCGCCTAAAGCTTTGATTCTGGCATATTGAGGCTTATTACCGTGAATGGATTCGGCCCGGATGCCAGCCTGGTTGAGGCTCCGGGATATCCGGTCGGCATTGCTTTTGGTGTTGGTGAAAACCAGCGCATTATCGGCTTTCGACTTTCTCAGCAATGAAACCAGCAGTGCACTTTTATCTTGTTTATTCACCTGATAAAGCAATTGGTTAATGCTGTCGGCGCTGGCTGTTTGTTCGGTAACATCCACTTTTTCAGGATTGCGCAGTATCCTGTTGGCCAGCTTCACGGCTTCGGGCGGCATGGTGGCCGAGAGAAAAACCGATTGGCGATCGGCAGGCAGATGAGTGATAATCCTTTTGATATCCGGGATAAATCCCATATCAAGCATCAGGTCGGCCTCATCGAGGACAAACCAGTCGAGATTGCCGAAATAGATATATCCCTGACCGATCAGGTCGAGCAAACGACCCGGTGTGGCAATCAGTACATCCACTCCCTTCCGGAGGATGGTTTCCTGTGCGTTTTGCGGAACACCGCCAAAAATGACACCGGTACGGATCGGCGTGTACCGGGCGTAAGAGTTGAAACTGGCACCCAACTGGGCAGCAAGTTCACGGGTAGGGCACAATATCAGTGCTTTGGTTTGCCTCGACCGGTTGGGGTCGGCAGGGTGTTCGCAGAGTGACTGAATGATCGGGAGTGCGAAAGCTGCGGTTTTTCCGGTGCCTGTTTGGGCACATCCGAGCAGATCTTTGTGATTGAGAAGGATGGGAATCGCTTGTTCCTGAATGGGCGTGGGCTGTGTGTAACCTTCAGATAATAAGGCCCTCTGAATGGGCTCAGCTAAACTTGAAAATGGCATGTAATGGATTTAGACTCCCCGCAAATGAGGAGGCCCGCCGATCGTACAGCGGGCCCCCCGCGGGCCTTAATTATATTTTTTTAACCCTTACTGCAGCCAGGCCTTTTTTGCCTTGTTCCAGTTCGAATTCAACTTCGTCACCTTCTTTGATCCTGTCGATCAGATTGGAGTGATGTACAAAATACTCTTCTGTGCTGTCATTGTCTTTAATGAAACCGAACCCTTTGTCGTTATTAAAGAATTTTACTTTTCCTGTTTTCATGATATAATAATTAATAAAAAATGTGCTTGTGATTTGGATGTGTTTGTGAGATTGTGGCAGGACGCCACTGGGGTGGATGGTTTGTTCAGGCTGAGCCTATTATTGTATTCTTTGTATTAGCGGCTACAAAGGTACGTATAAATAATATACCGATACGTTTGTACCAAAAATATTCTGTAGCGCGTAGCAGAATCGAACTGCTATCTTCGGATTGAGAAACCGATCTCCTAACCATTAGAGGAACGCGCCTTAACAATGTCACCAGTCCATTATCGATCGCAAACTTATATCTTTTCATTCAAAAACAAAACATTTTTTAAAAGTCCCTATCTTTAGAGTTCACGTTAAAGATTACTGAAATTGGAATTGCGACAAAGAAGCATACGTGTTGTTCTTATCCGGAATCTGAAGGACATTGTTCTGATCGTAGCCGGGATTTTTTCGGCCGCCTTTGGACTTAAAGGATTTTTGCTGACCAACCATTTTATCGATGGAGGCGCCACCGGTATATCTTTGCTGATATCCGCGATAACCGATATCCCTTTGTTTATCTTGCTCATTGTTATCAATATTCCGTTTGTCATACTCGGATTTTCAGTGATCGGCAAAAATTTTGCCGTTAAAACGGCAATGACAATTGCCGGACTGGCTCTGGTGGTTGGTACGGTGACATTCCCCGATGTTACGCAGGATAATCTGCTGGTAGCCGTGTTTGGCGGGGGATTTCTCGGAGCCGGAATCGGCCTGTCGGTCAGGGGCGGTGCCGTGCTCGACGGTACCGAGGTACTGGCCATCTTTTTAAGCCGGAAGCTCGGTACCACCATTGGCGACGTGATCATCATGATCAATGTGATCATCTTTTCTGCAGCCGCCTATTTTTTGTCCATCGAAATTGCCCTCTATTCCCTGCTGACCTATCTCTCTGCCTCAAAAACGCTCGACTTTATCGTGGAGGGTATCGAAGAGTACACCGGCGTTACCATTGTCTCTACCTATCACGATGAAATCCGTGAAATGATCATTACCACCATGGGCCGGGGAGTGACCGTGTATAAGGGTAAACGGGGATACGGAAAACAAGGGGAATCGAGGGATACCGATATCGTTTATACCGTGGTCACCCGGCTCGAACTGAACCGGCTGAATCTCGAAATAGCCAAAATAGATCCCCAGGCATTTGTTGTCATGAGCAGAATCAAGGGCACAAAAGGCGGAATGATCAAGAAACGGCCGTTAGATCATTGATAAGCCTATCTTTGCCACGGGAGACTAAAAGCAGAATTGAACATGGATCTGAACCTTACTATATTTTCTGCATTATTTATTTTTGCCACCGTAATTACCTTCTCGGTTGCTTACCTGGCCTGGAGGAAAAGATCCGTTACCGGTGGACGCGACCTTACCTGGCTCATGATAGCTTCCGGAATCGGAACCTTTTTCCTGATTTTTGAAACCGCTGCTCCAACCATGACTCAGAAGATCTTTTGGGCCAAACTGGAATTTTTTGGTGGATTAACCACCCCGGTTTTTTACCTGCTGTTCGTGCTTCGTTATATCGGGATGGAGAAAATTCTTTCGGTAAAAAATATCATCTGGCTGTTCACCATCCCTGCCATAACCATGGCACTCATCATGACCAATGAGTACCATCACCTCTTTTGGCCCGGATTTTCAGAGATTTCTGAAAAGACCAACCTGATGCTCTATTTCCACGGAATTGCATTCTGGATCGGATATGTGGCCTACTCCTACATTTTGCTGCTGATTGCCACTCTGTATCTGATCCGCTTCATTATCTGGCACTCCCAAACTTTCCGTACCCAGGCCTGGATCATCCTGATTGGCAGCCTGTGCCCCTGGATAGCCAGCGTGATCTACCTGACTGGTGCAAACCCTTTCCCCGGGATGGATCTGACCCCTTTCAGCATGATTCTCAGCGGCGCCTTAATGGTTTATGGAATCCTGTATTACGGTCTCCTCGACCTGATTCCGGTAGCCCGCGAAATTCTCGTGGAAACCATGGCCGATGGAATCCTGGTCGTCGACGGTCACAACAGAATTCAGGACTTCAATGAATCCGCATTGTCATTCTTCGGAATTCAAAATAAAAACATCATCGGATCGCCTGCCGACTCTTCGGTGATCACTGAAAAATGGCTGCTTCAGGCTATAACGAATCAAAAATCAGGTAGTACAATCGAAATTACCAATGACGACGCAACCAAATCATTCCGGATCATTAAACAGGCGATCGAAAAACAATCGGGTAGTCATCTTATTGTTATTCACGATATTACTGACCTGGTAGCCCAGAAGATGAAGATTAGCGCCGGCGAGGAACGCTACCGGAACCTGTTTACGATGTTTCGCCTGATAGCCGATAATATGCCCGATATGCTCTGGGCCAAGGATCTCCATAAGAACTTCACCTTTGTGAATAAAGCCGCCTGCGCAATTCTCCTGAATGCAAAGGATACCGAAGAGCCCATCGGTAAGCCATTTCAGTTTTTTGCTGACCGGGAACGGTTCAGGTATCCTGAAAAGGCCGATTGGTACACCTTTGAGGGGCAATACTATGATTCGGATGAGGTGGTGATGAACACCGGGGAAATGCAAAATTTCGAGGAGTATGGTAATGTTTTGGGCTCCTTTATTTATCTGGATGTATGGAAAGCCCCGATTTTCGATAAAGATGGCAAGATGATTGGCATTGTCGGAAGCGGACGGGATGTTACCCTTCAAAAACAGGCTGAAGCTGAAATCTATCAAAAGAACCTGCTTCTGAATGCCATCACCTCCGCCACCGCTATGATGGTCCAGGGGAATGTTTCCGACGAAAGCATTACCGAAGCCATGGACCTGGTGAGCAAAACGATTGGCATTAACCGGTTCTATATTTTGGAACAGCTCCCGGCGAAAGAGGATTCAACCCGATATCTGGCTCTCCGGTATGAATGGACCGACGGGACAGTACCTCCTGGCATGAATAATCCTAATGGTAAAAAAATCTCAATCAGTCAGTTTGGCCTGAAATGGCATGAATCCCTCTCTTCGGGTAAAACGGTTTCCGGCCTGGTCCGCGAGTTGCCTGAAAATGAGCGGGCTATCCTGGAATCACGCGGCATCAAATCTCTTCTCCTCACACCCATCATCGTCGACCACACTCTCTGGGGTGTGGTGGGAATGGAGGATTACCTCCATGAAAGGGAATGGATGCCCTCCGAACAGAAGATTCTGACTGCTGCCGCTAATACAGTCGGTACCTTTTACATGGGCAAACAACGACAAAACGAACTGATTACCGCCAAAGGGGAAGCCGAGGAAAGCGAACGACTCAGATCCGCATTCCTGGCCAATATAAGTCATGAAATCAGATCTCCGATGAACGGCATCATTGGTTTTACCGAGCTATTGAAAGAATCCGACCTGACCGGCGATGAAAAGAAAACCTATATCGATATCATTGAGGAAAGCGGAGCCCACATGCTCACCATTATCAATAATCTGGTGGATCTGTCGAGAATTGAATCGGGGAAAATGGAGGTCTGGTTTTCGGATGTCAATATCGACGAGCAAATGGAAATCCTTTGTGAACAATTCAAACCGGAAGCGGAGAGTAAGGGTATTGCGCTATCATTGAAACAGCCCCTGACCGAAAAAAAACTGATTGTCAATACCGATGAGGACAAAGTTCTTGCCGTGCTCACCAATCTGTTGAAAAACGCGATTCACTTCACCGACCAGGGCACTGTGGAATTTGGATATACTGAACAGGCAGAGAGCCTGGAGTTCTTTGTCAGGGATACCGGTATCGGAATCGACCTGGACAAACAACAGATCATTTTCGATCGTTTTATTCATGCCAATGTTTCACACGGACATGC
Source organism: Bacteroidales bacterium (assembly GCA_028707745.1). Lineage (GTDB taxonomy): Bacteria > Bacteroidota > Bacteroidia > Bacteroidales > UBA12481 > UBA12481. The sequence continues at coordinate 5,432 of JAQWAJ010000124.1, forward strand.
TCCCCGGGGAACCGGACTCGGTCTTGCCATTGCTAAAGGCTATATTGAACTCCTCGGCGGTAAAATCCGGTTGGAAAGCGAAGCAGGGAAAGGCTCTGTTTTCTATTTCACCATTCCCCTCTCCATTTAACTCCCGTTACGCGTTACTCGTTACGCGTAACGATAGAAAGTGTAACAATCTCATGCGGTTTCAATTTCACCCGGATACTCTTCCCGTTAACAACCGGTTTGTCAACTGCCTCCATCGGCAACTCGATAATATTAACCCGATTGGCGTTAATCACTCCAACCGGCAGTGTGACCTCAGCCATCGTTTCTTTGCCGTTTACTTCAGCCAGTCTGATGATCAGGTTTTTACCGTCTTCTGCCTGTTTGATGCCGCTCATGACTACCTCCTCCGGTAAAACGGAGATCAGAGAACCATTCTCCGGCCGGGTGGCATGAGTCTTGGTCAGAGCCAGCGAAGGCGGTTCTGCCGCGTATACCGGAACATTGAAATTCTCCCCTTCGGCCCAAACTCCGTTGGTCCAGTCACCGGCATGTGGATACAGCGAATACTGAATATGGTTAATCCCCAT
>JAQWAJ010000125.1 GCA_028707745.1 Bacteroidales bacterium
GCAGGCCCGAAGATTCTTGAACCGATTTACGATGTTGAGGTTTTGGTGCCTGGTGATCGCATGGGCGATGTCATGAGTGATCTTCAGGGAAGGCGTGCCATGATTCAAGGAATGAATTCAGAAGGCCGCTATGAGCATCTGAAGGTAAAAGTTCCTTTGGCTGAGCTGAACAAGTATTCAACCACGTTAAGTTCTCTCACAAACGGTCGGGCCACATACACAATGAAATTCAGTGAATATGCATTGTGCCCGCCGGATGTTCAGGAGAAATTACAGGCTGCCTACACTGCAGACGATGATGAATAGGATCGATTAAGAATAGGATTGAACTAAAGATGTCAGCTCTCCCGGGCTGGCATCTTTTTTTATCTGAATAGTGTCAGAAAGCCGTAATAGACCTTTTCGTTAGCTTTTCCTTTATACACCTTATCATCATAGCCCACAGCCGAAATGATATAGTAATAGGTACCGGCCGGGACTGGTTTTCCAGTGCCCATATAATTTCCGTTCCATCCCTGCTCAAAGTCCTTGGAGTTGGTCCATTCATACACGACACGTCCGTATCGGTTCATGATCTTGCCCGAGAAAGTTTTCAACGAAAGTGCCTTAACCTGGAAAAAGTCATTGGCTCCATCGCCGTTAGGAGTGAAAACGTTTGGTATTTCGAGCAGCGAAGAGTCAACTTTGATATAATTTTCGAAGGTATAAACAAAGGAACACTGCTCATAAGTAGCGATGACGCGTGCTAAATATTGCCCCGGGCGTTCGAGGGTAAATTTCGATTCCGTAGTGGTTAGCAGATTTGAACTGTCACCGTGCGTCTCATAGAACTCATATTTATAATCGATAGCAGACTCGTCGCCTCCATTGGATGAGTTATCGATGTTCAGGGTTATTTCAAGGGGAGCTTCTCCTGAGGTGGGAGTTGGCGAAAAATCTGCAGATACGCCATACAGGATCAGTGTAGTATCGTGATAGCACTCAAAATCATCAGTAACTCTGAAAATGTATTCCAGATTTCCTTTATTGAGCGGAGGTTTAACTCTGGCTATTCCGTTACGGTCGGACTGAATGCCTACCCCATTCCAATAATAATCAGACTGGGCGTAAGTATTTTCAAACGGGTATTCATCAGCAGTCCACGGGATCGAAGTTACAAACCCTGATAATCCGATTTCATTTCCGCTGCAAATGGAAGAATGATCTGAACGGGTCCCCGTAAAAGAGGGACTCATACTGACATACACATGCAGTTCAGGTACGTTGGTTGCATCTGGTCGGCCCGATTTCCCTTTCACGATCAGTTTAACCAGGTAATGACCGCCCCTGGCAAAAGCGTGTGAGACTGTCTGACCGACAACACCATCCGTACTATTTTCAACATTGCCCGGTTCAAACGGTGAAAAATCCGCATTCTGACCTTCGGCCATAAAAATTACGGTTTTATTCTGGCAGGTTTTCACGGTATCGACAGCCGGTTGTTTAATTCTGACTGTATAAACACCTTCCTGGGCAGAGAGCCTGGCAGAAAAAAAGCAAACGAACAAGAATGTGACCATCAGGCCTATCCGGGAAAACAAACGGTATTTCATCTATATCAGCGCTTACTGTTAACGAGTTACAATATTAGTAAAACTTAGTCAGAATTCGTCAGCAATTGAATAGGCCTGCAATGGCAACAATTGCTATTTTTGGCGAACGAACCCGGACTGCTGTTACTAACGAAAGTTTGATCAATTCCGTATAATTTAATATCAAAGTGGATAATATTCTCAAAGATTTAAGCCCTATTCAACAAGATGCCGTCCGGCAAACGGACGGACCGGTATTAGTAATTGCCGGAGCAGGCTCGGGAAAAACCCGTGTTCTCACTTATAAAATTGCCTGGTTGCTGGAACAGGGTGTTCAGTCGCGCAATATTCTGGCCCTCACATTCACGAATAAGGCCGCCCGGGAGATGAAGGATCGGATCGAACGCCTGATGAAACCAGAAATTACCCGTTCGCTGTGGATGGGCACATTCCATTCCCTTTTTTCACGGATACTTAGGAGAGAAAGCCAGGCTATCGGTTATAAACAGACTTTCACCATATACGACACTGATGATACGAAAAGTCTGATTAAAAGCATTTTGCATGATATGAGGCTCGATGATGACATTTATCCTGTAGGGGAAGTACTCCGGAGGATCTCTTCAGCCAAGAACCAACTCATCACACCGGAAAGCTATAAAGCAAACAGTGAGTGGATGGCCGTTGACGAATCGTCGAGGCGTCAGGAGATGTGTAATATATATATTATGTATGCCAACCGGTGCAGGAATGCCGGTGCTATGGATTTCGATGATTTGTTGCTGAACACTTACCTGCTTTTCCAGAAGAATCCGGATATACTGAGGCGTTATCAGGATCAGTTTCAATATATCCTGGTGGATGAATATCAGGATACAAATTATTCACAGTATTCCATCGTCAATATGCTGGCCAAGGCCCGCCGTAACCTTTGCGTGGTTGGAGATGATTCGCAGAGTATATACTCTTTCAGGGGTGCCAGGATCGAGAATATCCTGAATTTCAGGAATGACTATCCTGAATATAAGCTTTTCAAACTGGAGCAGAACTACCGTTCTACGCAGACTATTGTTGAAGCAGCAAACAGTTTGATATTGAAAAATCAAACCCGTATACCCAAAACGATCTGGTCAGCAAAAGAGACAGGCGACCTGGTTGAGGTAGTGCAATCCCTGACGGATCAGGAAGAAGGATTTTTCATTTCCAATCGCATTCTCGACACTCATTTACGGGAGCAGGCTGATTTTAAGGATTTCGTGGTTTTATACCGGACTCACTCACAATCCAGGATTATCGAAGAAGCATGCCGGAAGCAGAATATTCCCTATAAGATTTATGGCAGTATTTCATTTTATCAGCGTAAAGAGATCAAGGATATTCTGGCCTATTTCAGGCTGATCCTGAACCATAGCGATGATGAATCGTTAAAAAGGGTGATCAATTACCCTGCAAGGGGTATCGGTAAGACCACGGTTGACCGGTTAGGGGAAGCTGCTATGCAAGGAGAATGCTCAATCTGGACAGTGCTGGGGGATCCCGCAGGACATGTACCCCAGTTTAACCGGGGAACCTGTGAGAAACTCCAGCAATTCAGGCATCTGATCGAAGAGTTTTCGGCCTTGACAGATACAGTTGATGCTTATGATATGGCGATGCAGGTAGTCAGAACAACAGGGATACTTGAGGAGTACCGGTTTGACCGTACACCTGAGGGGCTCAGCAAATTTGAAAATATAGAGCAACTGATTAACGGGATCAAGGAGTTTGTGGATCAGGAGTATGCTGAAGAGGAGGAAGTCTATCTGAGAAGTATGGATTTGTTTATGCAGGATGTGTCGCTGATGACAGATCAGGATAATGAAAAACCGGAAGACCGTAACAAGGTAAGCCTGATGACCATTCACTCTGCCAAGGGTCTGGAATTTGAATATGTTTTCATTGCCGGCGTTGAGGAAGAGCTTTTTCCCTCGCAATTTTCGAGCGGATCGGCCAGGGAGATTGAAGAAGAACGCCGGCTATTTTATGTAGCCATCACCAGGGCCATGAAGAGAGTGATCATTACGTTGGCGAAAACACGCTATCGTTGGGGAAATCTGGTAGATTGCCGGCCAAGCCGGTTTTTGCGCGAGATCGATCCGAAATATCTTAAAACGGCCGGGCCCAGTCGGAGCAGTATCAGCGGTCGAAGTATGGAAGACGAACTTGAAGAGGAAACCCAACAGACCTCCCGGCCAGTGAGGCCTCCTGTCAGAAGGATAATTCCTGTCAGCAGCAAATCCGTTGGAAAACCTGTGGTAGTAGAGAACTTTGAACCCGACGATCCTGCATCGATCCAATCCGGCATGATGGTAACACATCCCCGGTTCGGAAACGGTAAGGTACTTCAGATTGAGGGAGACGGGACGAACCGTATGGCCACCGTATTTTTCAAGGATGCCGGGAATAAGCAACTCCTGTTAAAATTTGCCAGGTTGAAAATTATAAATGGATGAAGTGTTTAAAAAACCCTACCTTTGTCGCATTCAAGGTAAAATCATGGAATACAGTAAAAAAGAGAAACGGCTGAGGATGCCGGAATACGGGCGTATCGTGCAAAACATGGTCGATCATGCCAAACAGCTTCCTGACAGAGATGAAAGAAACGCCGCTATACAAACCATTATCGACGTAATGGGAAATATTAACCCCACTTTGAGGGATAACCGCGACTACAAACACAAATTGTGGGATCACCTGCATCTTATTGCTGATTTCCAGCTTGATATTGATTCTCCCTTTGATGTTCCCTCGATGGATCATTTCCTGGGAAAACCTGACCGTGTTCCCTATCCGGTATCCAGGATCAAGTTTCGCCACTACGGAAAGATTGTTGAACAGCTGATTGAGAAAGCGGTTCTGATTACCGACGAAGAGAAGAAATTTGAATACACCAGGCAAATTGCCAATCACATGAAGATCTCCTATCTGACCTGGAATAAAGATAATGTTACGGATGAGATTATTCTGACAGCCTTAAAAGAGCTATCCCGGGAGAGGTTATGTCTGCCATCAGGAACCGTTTTAGCTGAAATTAAAGACCTGCCACCGAAATCGGTTGTCAATAAGAAAAGGTTCCCCCAGAAGCAGAATCACACTTTTAAGAAACGTTACTAACACCGGCAATATATGGCTGCTTTCGAAATCACAGGTGGCCGTCCGCTCAAAGGCGAGCTGACACCGCAAGGAGCCAAGAATGAAGCGTTACAGGTAATCTGTGCGACCTTACTAACGCGTGAATCGGTCACCATTCACAACATCCCGGAAATTCTTGATGTTCAAAACCTGATTTTGCTTTTATCGGAGATAGGAGTTAAAACCCGTCAGGTTGATCATTCAACCTGGTCTTTCTGCGCAGATGAGCTGGACACCAATTATCTTGAAAGTGACGAGTTTCGTAAGACGGCCCACCGGCTGAGGGGTTCAGTCATGCTCGTAGGCCCGCTGATTGCCAGATGCGGAAAAGCATGCATGCCACAGCCTGGTGGCGACAAAATCGGAAGACGCAGATTGGACACTCATTTCCACGGGCTTTCTGAACTAGGAGCCCGGATTGAATACGATGCAGCGAAAGAGCAATTCATCATTACCGGGAAAGAGATGAAGGGCGCCTTCATGTTGCTGGAGGAAGCATCCGTCACCGGTACCGCCAACGTGATCATGGCTGCGGTTCTGACTCCCGGGAAAACGACAGTTTTCAATGCCGCTTGCGAACCATACGTTCAGCAATTGTGCCTGATGCTTGCTCGGATGGGAGCCAAAATCAGTGGTATCGGATCGAATCTGGTCACTATTGAAGGTGTCGGTCACCTCAGCGGTACCGAGCACACCATACTTCCCGACATGATTGAAATCGGAAGTTTCATTGGTCTCGCCGCACTGACCCGGTCAGAAATCACCATCAACCAATATTTTCCCGAACATCTTGGGCTGATTCCGAATTGCTTTGCCCGAATGGGTATCCGTTTTGAACAGAGAGGCAACTCATTACACATTCCAGCACAGGATCATTATGAGATAGAGACCTTTATGGATGGTTCCATCATGACAATAGCTGACGCACCCTGGCCCGGTTTAACCCCCGACCTTCTGTCAGTCTTTCTGGTGGTTGCCACTCAGGCCAGGGGTTCAGTGCTGATTCACCAGAAGATGTTTGAAAGCAGGCTATTCTTTGTAGATAAGCTGATTGATATGGGAGCAAGGATCATTCTCTGTGATCCGCACAGGGCAACTGTGATCGGCCTTGACCGGCAGCTGCCGCTCCACCCTGCCACGCTGGTTTCTCCCGATATCAGGGCAGGTGTAGCATTACTGATTGCAGCACTAAGTGCAGAAGGCACCAGTGTGATAAACAATATTGAGCAAATTGACCGCGGTTATCAG
>JAQWAJ010000126.1 GCA_028707745.1 Bacteroidales bacterium
GAGGCCAATTTCAGGGTTCTCGATGTATTTCGGATCATGGATCTGAATATGTGAAACCTCTTTGGTCAGCGCCTCTTTCACGCGACGGTCGGCCATTCCTTTATAGATCGCCCACGTGAAGAGCCCGCCGAATATTCCGAACGTCATGGCCGCAATCACAACCAGGCTTCTGACTTTATTGCGCCAGATGTTTTTCCAGGATAGCGAGGGTATCATTGATGTAGAGTTATTATATATTTTACATTATGTCATTCGTTACGCGTTACGCGTCACGCGTCACGTGTTTCGCGTCACGGCCGCAACGCCTTGCTCACGTGCAGCCGGGTTACTTTCCACACCGGAAATACAGCGGCGGCGAAAATGATCGCCAGGGCCACGAGGGTCTGATTGATGAAGTAACCGGTTTCCCACAGCATGGGCATGATGGGTTCCATTCCGTAATTGATGAATGAATCGGCCATCTGTCCGGTGAACCTGATCGGATAAATATGGCCGATCCAGGCAACCGGGATGCTGATCACGACACCTCCTATAATACCGATGAGCCCCATGATGACCATCTCCATAGCCAGAATGGTTCCGAGACGCCTTTTCTGCATGCCGACTGCCACCACAACGCCAAATTCACGCCTCCGTTCGGCGGTCATCATCTGAACGGTTCCGAAAATCCCGAACCCAATGATCAGGTAAAGCAATCCCAGCATGATGATCCCGCCGGCATTGTCAGATTCGATTTGCTGCCTGAGCTCGACCAGTATTTTATCCCATGAGCGCACATCGTATTGATTACCAATCTTTAGCTGGATGTTTTTCACAGTTTCATCCAGGTCATTGCTGCTTTTCAGGTTTAATGAGATCGAGGTTACCCGGTTTTCGGCTGAGAAAAACTCCTGTGCCACTGCGATCGGGAGGTACACCATCTTGTTATCCAGATCCGGAGAGGGAAACCGTAAGATCGCCTGGATAGGAAATTTCCCTGCGGCCCCGGCTCCGTGATATCCCTGGGAGATGAGCACCAGCGTATCTCCAATGCTCAGTTTCAGATATTTGGCCAATCGTTCGGAAACCATCGCGGCACTGTCATGATCGGTCAGATAAGTCCCCTGAATGAGTCTCTTCGAAAGATGTGTCAGCCTGTCATCCTGATCCGGATCGGTTCCGAGTACGAGCACTCCTTTGGTCTGATTGCCCGAACTGGCCAGCGCGAATGACTCGAGTCGCGGCAGGGCCATGGTCACATTTTCGGTGCTTTCGATGGCTGTGATGAGCTCCGCATTCAACAGAATACTGTTTTCGATCACCTTGTCTGACTGGTACTTGCTGTCGAAAACCTGTATGTAACCGGTGTAAGCCTGCACAATGTTATCGACCATGGTTTGATAGGACCCCAGCTGGTAACCACGCATCACGATCGAAAAAAATACGGCAAAGAGGATCGATGAAATGGTGATCAGCGACCTGCGCTTGTTTCGCCAGATATTTCTCCAGGCCATTGTCAGATAATAGCTCATAATCAATATATTAAATGATTATTTCAGCGATTTCATGTTTTGCTGCGAAAAAAATCCATCTTCGATTTTGACATTAAAATCCATGGTTTTGATCATCACGATGGTACGGTTGTTCGACTCATCGGCGGGAATGATTTCGAGGCGGGTAGGGATTTTCCGGCCGTCCATGATTTTAATCTCACTGCCGGTTTCAGTGCGGACAAGTGCCTGATCCTCATCATAGTATTCCGATTTTAGAAAGAGATAGTCGGCTGAACTGATCCAGGTGATGATTTTCCCCCACACAATATCCGACTCCTCCAGAGGTGTCAGCTGGATTTTATAACACTTGTTCCCCTGAAAATCTTCGGTGCCAAGAAGCTCATGTGTATAGTCTAGGACCAACGATGATTCGTTAAGAACATCATCATTGGTATAGTCGGAGCCCATCCATCCCTGGGACATCATCGACGGAGGCAGTTTGACCAGCCTTCCTATCGAAGGAATGTAGTTCCACATGTCGTTTTCGCGTTTCAGAAATGTCTGCCCCTTCTCTTTGGCCGGTTCTGTGACCAGTGCCAGCGCCAGACCGGTGCCTTTGGCCCAGCTTTTAAACCCGATGGTCCGCTCCCAGGTGGGCCTCTTGATGGTCATCGTCATCGTGCTGATGCTGCTGTCGCCCTGCATGTTTTTATCGGCTTTGTCAATGATCTGCCTGGCCGTCATGGTTTGCTGACAGATGCCGGGAATGACCACGATCAGGCACAAAAGTGCGGCCAGTGAACAGGTGATTAATGGTCTCATGGTTATTTGAATAGTTCGAAAATGATTTTTTCAATTTTATCCAGATCTACGGTGTCGGGCGCCAGAAAATAGTGCATTCCGACTCCGTCAATGGTACTGCTTAACAGGATTGCCTTATCAATGGCATCAGGATCTCCCTTGGTTTCAAAATAGAGTGCGATGTCGCGCGTGAGGTGATCGACCATCTGGCGGTACTGGCTTCGGGAGGAGGTAACAACACCCGGCTGAAAGAATACATTGAACAGGAGCCGGTAGAATTCGGGCTCCCTCCTGATGATCTCAAAACCTCCGTGGATATAGATCATCAGTTCCTCCGGCGTATCCAGCGTGTGCCTGATGATCTCTTCGAGAATGTCGTGAAATTTAGCGGTTCCCAAAGTCAGGATGGAATCCAGCAAATCTTCCTTCGACGTGAAATAGTTATAAAGAAGTCCCTTCGAAATTCCGGCATACTCAGCGATGCGTGCCACGGAACAGGAATGGTACCCTTCGCGGGCAAACAGTTCCAGCGCAGCCTGCATGATCAGTTGCTTCCGGTTCTCACGAATCTCTTCAAATTGTTGAGCTGTTCTTGGACACATGTTTTTAATGATTGAACGTTCGGTCAAAGATAAAACAGAAATATAATACGATGTACCGGTGGAGGGGAATTTTTTTTACCGAACGATTAAACGAGCGAAGAGAAACAATCAGCGGGCATCAGCTGGCATCTTTACTTTCCCGGGGGAGTCAGCCAGCTTTTCCGGTCTCCGGTCAGTGGTTTTGTCCAGTCGCCATACATCGGATTGGGCAGCACGATGAATTTTTTACCGAATTCCGTGCGCAGGCTATCCACGGTATGGAATCCGAAGTTGACCGTCCGGTCTTCAAAAACCTGATCGAAGTCAGCCAGGTTATCGCCCACCAGTAAAACAACATCATATTGATTTTTAATGATATTCCGCCGCATCTCTTTTCCGGACGTCGATGATTTGCAATACAGGTGGTTCCGGTCGGCGAAGGGGAAACTCCATTTCTGCATATTCATCAGAGTGGCAGTCGATTCGTGGTTTGTGCGGTTGGTCACATAAAATATCTGAAGGTCATTCCGGGTCACAAATTGACAGAATTCCAGGCTTCCCGCCACCGGTGTCGCCGAAGCCTTTCCGACCCAGGCTTTCCAACCTGTATCGCTAAAGGATTGTCCTTCAATGATATTAAGTACCTCCGATGGGCTATTGTCAAGAATAGTTTCGTCGATATCGAAAATGACGGCTGCCGGTTTTGTTTTGTCCCACTTGGCCAGGTACTCTTTTACCCGAAGTTCGGCCAGGTTATAGGCCTGATAACATAAGGCCCGGTATTCGGCAGATTTCTGAACCCACAAAACGGAGTTAACCGACTGGTCAGTTACTGCCTGGGCCACTGAAGGAGATGGATTTATCAGCGTCAGCAGGGCAATTGTGATCGTAAGGAGTTGTTTCATGTAAGTCTTAGTTTTGGTGGATACTCTATGGAGGCGGATACAACCGGCCTCTTCGTTACGTACAAATTTCCGAATATTTTTATAAGAATTGTAACTTTACCGGAAGTACATCCGTCACATGATTGTCTGTAACCAAAAATGACTGTAAAAGAGTATAACCAATGTGTGAATGAGCATTCCGATGCAGTGTATCGGTTTCTGCTCAAGAACATACGCGACAAGGAGAAGGCCCGCGATCTGGTTCAGGACTCTTTTGAGAAGCTCTGGATCAACGTAGAGCAGGTGGTTGCTGAAAAGGCGAAGTCGTATTTGTTTACTACTGCTTATCATAAGCTGATTGATCAAACAAGGGTGGATAAACGGATGGCAGATTGGGACACAGTAAATATGAGCGAATATTCTCACAGTGAACAATACTCCGATGTCATGGAAAAACTCGACATCGGGATTGCGCAATTGCCAGCCGATCAGCGCTCTGTGATCATGTTGAGGGATTATGAAGGGTATTCGTATAAGGAGATATCCGGAATGACCGGTTTGTCGGAAGCCCAGGTGAAAGTTTACATTTACCGGGCTCGTGTTTTTTTAAAAGAATTTGTGGGTTCTGTAGAATCCCTGATATAATATGGAAAGCCTGAATATCAATAATTATGAGATCTGGTTCATCGAATATCTCGATGGGAATCTGAGCAATGAACAGCTCGATACCCTGCTCGATTTTCTGGAACAGCATCCCGAATTAAAGGACGAGCTCCGGAGTGTTTCCGGAGTCAGCCTGGTGGCCGGTCATGAAACTTTCAGCGGCAAGAAGAGTTTGCTGAAGGATTCGTCTGATATTCCGGGTATCTCGTTTGAAGATCAGCTTTGCATTGCCCGGATGGAAAACGATTTAGCCCCCGAAAAGGCCCGGCTGTTCGATGAAAGATTGGAAAAGGATCTCAAACTGCGGGCCAACTACACCGCTTTCTGCAAAACCCGCCTGAATCCGGCCGATACCGTTGTATTCCCTGATAAAGGAAGCCTGCGCAAAAAGACCGTATTTTTATCTCCCTGGATAATCACCGCCATTTCATCGGCTGCAGTTTTGTTTTTGGCCTGGTTCCTCTGGCCGCACCAGCCGGAAACAGATGGCCCTGTTGTCGCAAAAGTAGAACAGCCTGCGGCAGCTGTGCAGTCCGGGACGCGAGACTCGAGACTCGAAACTCGAGACTCGAAACGCGAGACACGAGAACCGAGACGTGAAACTCGTGACGCGAAACCCGTGACGCGAAACCCGAAACCCGAAACCCGAGAGCCGAAACCCGAAACGAAGCCTGTTCAGCGGGAAGCCATGATTATGAATCCCCTGGCCAGCAAAGCCGCTCTGGCAGGACCGCGAATCCCGGATGAGCATAATATTAAGCTTCTCTATGCCTCAACTAATCTCATACCTCTAAATTCCCCGGCTCAACAGGAGGATGCACTGACGATTCCACAATTTGCACTCCGGCTGTTCCGTGAAAAAATTCTCGGGCAGGACCGTCAGCAAGTTAAGGAAACCCAGTTCTCCCTTTGGGAAGTGGCCGGAGCCGGTGTCAATAAGTTCAACGCGCTTGCCGGAACCAATATGAAGCTGAATCGTGAATATGATTCGAAAGGAGATATCCTGGCCGTTTCGTTTAATTCACGCCTGCTGGATGTGGAATCACCCGTCCGCGGCCAATAGAAATGGGGCAGAAAGAAAATTCTCTGTAACTTTTTTTGCAGCCACTCCGTCCTATCCTCAAAACAGTTAAACTCAAACAAAATGAAAAAAGTCGTATTACTCGCATCAGCTGCACTGGTTCTCCTAAGCCTGAACAGCTACGGACAGGATCCGGATACATCGAAGATCAGGGTCGGAAATAAAAAATATACCATTATCGTTGATGACGATAAAGAAATCAAAATTCTGACAGATGACGATCATTCTCCGGTTGTCATAAACAAACGTCATGAATCCAAAACACATAATCATGCCCGGCGTATGAACGGAACCTGGGAAGGATTTGAAATCGGACTGGCTAATTATGTGAATGCCGATAATAAGTTTGAACTACCTCACAACGGCGGGTTCATGGATCTGGATGCTGCCAAAAGCCTGGACCTAAGCTTCAACTTCGCAGAGAAATCTCTCGGAATTGTTAAAAACTATGTTG
>JAQWAJ010000127.1 GCA_028707745.1 Bacteroidales bacterium
AGGTAGCCGTATCGCTTAAATATATAGTCTTGCACTTCATCGTGGTTCTTCCACGAATAATCGATATCGAAATCGGGTGGACTGGTTCGGCGGGGATTGATAAACCGTTCAAAGTAAAGGTCGAGGTCAATAGGATCAACATCTGTGATTTTCAAGCAATAAGCAATGATTGAATTGGCACCTGATCCCCGGCCTACATGGTGAAAGCCACGCGACATGGAGTATCGGATAATATCCCAGGTGATCAGAAAATAGGCCGAAAAGCCGAGCCGGGAAATGATGTCCAACTCTTTTTGAACCCGTTGAATCGCTTCAGCGCTGTTTTTCCGTATCGCTCCAGTACACCGTCCATTGCGAGTTTTGACAGCAAATGATAATCATCCCGGCTGTTCCCGGTGAATGCCTGTTTGTTCTTGACGGTGGTAAAATCAAACTCTGCTTCACACTGGGATATCACCTGAAGGGTATTCTGAATGATCCTGGGATAGTCGTACAGGGCGGCTTTGAGTTCTTGTACGGGCCAGAACCGTTCGCCGGGATCGGCCATCTGGCTTTCATTAAGCTTGGATAGTAATGTGTTATGGTCTATTGCCCGAAGGTTTTGATGAAGTTGGTACCCATCGGCATCCGCAAAGGTAACCGGGTGCATCAGGAGGAGTTTCGACTGGTTGGATTTGAATCCGGAGGAGATGAGCCGCCGGGTTTCCCGCATGCGGATACCCACCCATTCGTTATCATGAAGCCGCACATCAGGATAGCTCTCCAGCGGGTAAATGATGAAGCAGTTATCGAGATCGGCAGGACGGCCTGGCAGGGGATTCCCAGAGATATTATGCCGGGTGAGCAGGTCGTTCAGCTCATGCATACCCTCACGGTTCCGGGCAATCCCGACATAAAGAAGGCGGTCATCTTCCCGGAATTCAATCCCGGTGATTGGTTTGATGCCCGCTTTCCGGCATGTTTTAATAAAATCGGGCACACCGGAGGAATTGTTGATATCAGTTAAAGCCAGGGCTGTAACCCCGATTTTCAGGGCTTCCTCCACCAGGTCGTCGATCGGGAGAGTCCCATAGCGGAGACTGAAGTAGCTGTGGCAGTTCAGGAACATGAGAAGTGACGAGTTACGAGTGACGAGTGACGAGAGGACGGAGACGCGTGAGATGTAACGGGTGATGCGAAAGAAAGAGATGAGCGACCATTCATGATTAAATAATAAACAAAAATAGGATTATAATATAATCAATATTATTTGATCACCTATATGATAGGCTGATTTTGTAACATTGCCATCTAAGTAAGGTCATACAGCTGAACGGGAAGCAACATGAACAGCAAGGACAAACACTACAAGGAGATTATCGAGGAGAACCAGGCCCGGATCCGCTCGGTATGCCGGTATTATGCCGGCGCATCACAGGATTCAGAGGATCTTTATCAGGAGATACTGATCAACATCTGGCGGGGGTTGGAAAAATTCAGGGGGGAATCACAATTATCCACCTGGGTTTACAGGATAGCGGTTAATACCGCCCTGACTTTTGTCAACAAGAAGAACAAGTATCTCAATTTCAACACCTATTTGGATGATGGCAAGGCAGCCAGCCTTATGGGTGATGATGCGGAGGCCAAAGTCTCCGAGGATAAAAAACTTGACCTGATGGCTGACCTGATCAATGAACTGTCTGTTGTGGACAAGATTATCATGTCGCTGGTATTGGAAGAGTTAAGTACAAAAGAGATCGCAGAAATCGTAGGTATCACAGAGACCAATGTCAGGGTGAAAATTCACCGGATCAAGGAAGAGCTTCGTGAAAAAGTGAAAGGAGGGCAGTATGATATTTAAGAAAAAAATATATCCGGACGGGCAGACCCCGCAGCTGGATCAGGTTGTCGATCAATTGAAACGTCTGGATAATAAGAATAAGCGGCTGATGTTCCGCATGTTCGTGTTCTACCTGATATTCGCAGCGTTATATCTGGGGCTGACGCTTCTGAACAATGACCCCGAGTTCACGCTGGAGAACAGGATACAGGGAGCTTTATGTGTGCTGATCTTTTTGGTTACCGCTGTATTTTTCTGGCATCATTACCGGAAAACATACAAGGCTGATTACGGCGCCCCCGTATTAAAGATGCTGGAAGATGCCCGTGACCGTCATAAGTTGCTCAGACCCGGAAAGATGTGGTTCATGATTTTCATTGTTCTGACCTGTGATGTTGTGGTCACCTGGGCATTGATCGATGCTACCTGGCCGGCAACATGGAGCGTGCTGACTATCATTCTGGTGGTACAGGCCGGCTATTTTTCATTGATGTCTGTTTCTTATCTGATCGGATACCTTATCTGGCGCAAAAAATCGCGTCCGCTTGTCCGGAACCTAACCAAGTTGATCGACGAGCTGAGGGGAGATGCGTGAGGCGAAGAATCGTAATGCGTCACAAAGTGACAAGTGACGAGTGACGAGTGACAAGGTAATCAGCCTGCCTTTTGTATACCGATGGCTCTTTTTACGGCATCGCTGCCATAGCGTAGCCGGAGCTTGTCCATCGCCAGATAGAGGTTGACTTGTTCGGGTGTGTCCTCGAAGAGATTGAGCTGCTGGGTGCCGTGAACGAGCTCGCTGAAGCGGATACCGACCAGCCTGATCAGCATTCTCCTGGAGTATAGTTTTTTGAACAGTTCCTGAGCAACCGGAATCAGCACATGGTCGAAGCTGGTGTAGGGGACCCGTTTCTGAATGGTGTGGGTATCGAAGTTGGCGTACCGGATTTTCACGGTGACACAGGCGGTAAGTTTTTCCTGCTTGCGTAGCTCAAAAGCGATCTTTTCCACCATGGTGACGATCCTGCGGTCAATTTCCCGAATATCTGTGGTATCCTGTTCATACGTATGCTCGGAACTGATGCTTTTCTGCTCCCAGTAGGGTTCCACAGGTGTGGGGTCGATGCCGTTGGCTTTCTTCCAGAGAATAATTCCGTTTTTGCCCAACACCTGTTCCAGCATTTCCGGAGGAATACCGCTGAGGGTGTGGATGGTGAGCACGCCCATCGATCGCAGTAACTGATAGGTTTTCGGGCCCAACATCGGAATTCTCTGGATCGACAGGGGTGCCAGAAAATTGTGCACTTCTGACTCAGGTACCTCCTTCTCTCCGTTGGGTTTGGCGATCCCGGTGGCGATCTTGCAAACGGTTTTGTTAACCGATAATCCGAACGATATCGGCAATCCGGACTCTTTAATAATCCGCTGCCGCAGCTCATGGGTCCATTTCAGACAGCCGAAAAAGCGGTCAATCCCTGTGATATCGAGATAATGTTCATCAATCGAGGCCTTTTCGTATACCGGAGCCGAATCGGCAATGATGTCGGTCACTATCCGGGAGTGTTTACTGTATGTTTCCATATCGCCCCGGATGTAGATGCCATCGCTGCAAATCTGTTTGGCCATCTTTACCGGCATGGCAGAGTGTACCCCGTATGCCCGGGCTTCGTAGCTGCAGCTCGATACCACACCCCGGTCAGTGAGGCCCCCGATGATGACGGGCTTCCCCTGAAGGTTGCTGTTTATCAGCCGCTCTACCGACACGAAAAATGTGTCGAGATCCATATGTACTACAGTCCGGTTCACTGGCTATGCTCGGTTTTGCCTCGTTAATTATATCGAATGATTAAAAAATAAACACAATCGCGATTATAATATAAGCAATAAAATGTGAATATGTAAAATCAGCCATACTGATAGTTCCTGGTGAAAAAATATATCTTTAAGTCTTACCTGTATAAATGTCAACATCAACACTATGAAGCGCTTATCCTTAGTTTTGGTAGCCATCTGCTGCTCATTGCTAGTGTTCGGCCAAAAAAAGTACGAACCTACCTGGGAATCCATCGATAGCCGGCCTATACCGACCTGGTATCAGGATGCCAAGTTCGGCATCTTTATCACCTGGGGCATTTATTCGGTGCCGGCCTGGTCGCCAACAGGGACTTACTCCGAATGGTACCAGTACTGGCTGGTAAAAAAATCTTTGGCCGCCAAGGGACGAACCTTTAAAGGCAGCGAAGTGTTTGATTATCATGCAAAGAAGTATGGCGAGAGTTTCCCGTATAGCGACTTTGTTAAGGACTTTACCGCCGATCTGTTTAATCCTGCTGAATGGGCCGACCTGTTTGAGAAGTCAGGTGCAAAATATGTGGTTCTCACCACCAAACATCATGATGGGTTTTGCCTATGGCCAAGCGAAACAGCCAATAAAACCTGGGGAAGGGCCTGGAACTCGGTATCTGCCGGTCCGCACCGTGATCTGGTCGGTGAACTATCTCAGGCGGTCCGTAAAACTCCGGTAAAAATGGGTTTGTATTATTCTCTTTATGAGTGGTTTAATCCTCTCTATACTTCTGATGTAAACCAATATGTTACGGAGCACATGCATCCGCAGTTCAAAGATCTGATCACCAAATATCATCCATCGGTCATTTGGTCAGATGGTGATTGGGATCATACAGATACAACCTGGAGATCTCCGGAATTGCTGGCCTGGGTTTTCAATGAATCAGGGTCGGGTGATGATGTGGTGATCAATGACCGTTGGGGTAAGGCCATGCGTTACCACCACGGAGGTGTTTATTCGCCGGAATATAATCCGTCATTTGAAAGCGACCATACCTGGGAAGAGTGCCGGGGAATGGGATACTCGTTCGGATACAATCGTCAGGAAGATGCCGGCGACTATATCAGTCCGCAAACGATTGTTTTGATGTTGTCGGATATTGTTTCGCGGGGAGGAAATCTGTTGCTGGATATTGGTCCGGATGCCACTGGCAAGATCCCTCCGATCATGCAGGACAGGCTCCTGGAAGTCGGAAAGTGGTTGAAGGTCAATGGAGAGGCAATTTATGGCACGCGCAGATGGACACGCAATTGCCAATGGTCGGCCGGTGACCGGACTTACACTCAGGAAGCGCAGAAAGCTGCAGGCACCGGTTTCATTTTGAAACAGACGGTTGCTCCTGATCAGGGCAAGGCTGTGAAAGAGATTTTCTTTACCATAAAAGGCAATAGTTTGTACTGTATTATGCCGAAATATCCGCGCGAAAGCATCGAAATCAGGGATTTTTATCCACCGGCAAGTGCAAAGATCACCTTGCTCGGAACCGGGAAACCCTTGAATTGGGCCAGAACTCAAACTGGTATCCGTGTTGAGGTACCTGCAATGATTCCGGGAGAGATTCCCTGCCAGTGGGCATGGACGCTGAAGATCGAGGGATTCTTATCTTTGTAAAAAAAGAAAACAGATGGCTGAAGATTATAAAATCATTTTTTCGATGGTTGGAGTGGGCAAGACTGTACCACCAAACCGTCAGATATTGAAGGATATATACCTGTCGTTCTATTATGGGGCAAAAATCGGGATCATTGGATTAAACGGGTCCGGAAAATCGACTTTACTGAAAATTATCGCAGGGTTAGATACGGCTATCCAGGGAGAGGTGGTATTTGACGGCAGTTTCAGCATCGGTATGCTGGAACAGGAGCCCAAACTCGACGATACCAAAACAGTTCGTCAGGTGGTGGAGGAGGGCGTCATTGAAATCGTGAACCTGATGAAGGAGTACGAAGAAGTGAATAACCGGTTTATGGAGCCCATGGACGATGATGAAATGAACCGGTTGATTGCCCGGCAGGGAGAAATCAGTGAACTCATTGAGCATCATAACGGATGGGAGCTGGACAACCGGCTCGAACGTGCCATGGATGCACTGAGGTGCCCTGAACCCGATGCTCTGATCGGTGTTTTATCAGGGGGGGAACGCAGAAGGGTTGCGCTTTGCAGGTTATTGCTCAGTGAGCCCGACATTCTTCTGTTGGATGAGCCAACCAACCATCTGGA
>JAQWAJ010000128.1 GCA_028707745.1 Bacteroidales bacterium
ACCATAAGAAAATTACCCGATGTCTCTCCCTTGGTCCAGAGCCGCTGCTTGCTCCGACTGAAGAAGGTCACTTTGCCTTCTGCCTGTGTTTTCTCCAGTGCCTCCTCATTCATATAGCCCAGCATGGGCGCTCATCACCTGGATATCGCCCATTGGGGCATGGGAACGGAATACACCGGTCCGGTTGAAATTGAAGCAAAGGCCGAATTTCCAAAAAAAGGTCTCTGGAATGTACACGGAAATTTCGAGGTTAAAGCCAGGTATGCTAACGGAGTCACCATGTATGTCAGCGGTGATCGCCCGAACGGAGTACGTTTTGAAGGATCTGAGGGGTGGGTGTTCGTCACCCGCGGTAACTATCAGGCAACCAAAAGCGACCCGGTTACCGCCGATGCCAACCGAAAGGCGCTGGATGCCAGCGATCCAAAAATCATGACCAGCATCATCGGTCCCGATGAAATTCATTTGCCGGTTAGCACCAACCATTACGGAAACTGGCTTGATGCGATAAAAGCCAACACCCAGCCAATCGCTCCGGTTGAAGTGGCTCACCGCTCCTGTTCTGCCTGCCTGCTCGGGCACATCGCCATGAAAGTTCCGAAAAAACTCAAATGGGACCCGGCTCACGAACGGTTCACCAACAGCGATGAAGCCAATAAATTGTTATCCCGGCCACAACACAAACCTTATGGCACAGACTATATATAACGGAGACCGGAGAACGGAGACCGGAGAACGGAGACCGGAAACCGGAGAGCAGCGTGTTCCGTCACTCGTCACTTGTCACTCGTCACTATGAAAAACCTCATAATCATCATCTTGTTGCCTATACTTGCAATAGCCTGTCAGCATAGTAAGGACATCCCGGTAACCTTTATGGTAGCCGACCCAGGCCACTTTCATGCGCCACTGGTGCTGAAATCGATGTATGAGGGAGTCAGCCCGAAGGTTTTTGTATATGCTCCCGACGGGCCGGAACTCAAGGATTTCGAGACCAGGGTTGAAGGTTATCAGAAAAGGGCTGAGAATCCCACAAATTGGGAACTGACGGAGTATCGGGGACCGGATTTTATCAACAGAATGATAGCTGAAAAGCCGGGTAATGTGCTGATTCTGGCCGGTAACAATGGAAAGAAAACAGACTACATTCTCACAGCCATTCAACACGGAATTAACGTGTTCGCCGATAAACCGATGGCCATCAATACTGAGGATTTCACGCAACTTGAATCGGCATTTTCTGAGGCTGGCAAAAGGGGAGTGCTCCTCTATGATATTATGACCGAGCGATTCGAGATCTCATCGATTTTGCAAAAGGAACTGTCACATATACCGGAGGTATTCGGAGTCTTGCAAACCGGCACTCCTGAAAACCCGGCCGTGACCAAGGAAAGTGTGCACCATTTTTTTAAATACGTATCGGGCACCAGGCTCATCAGGCCAGGCTGGTTTTACGATGTTGAGCAGGAAGGTGAAGGGATTGTGGATGTGACTACCCACCTCATCGACCTGGTACAATGGGCCTGCTTTCCTGAACAAGTCATTGATTATAAAAAAGATATACAGATTTCATCGGCCAGGCACTGGACTACAGATATTAAACCTGCACAATACAGGGAGTCAACCGGATTGCCTGGTTATCCTGATTATCTGCTTCCCAGCGTCAATGCGGATTCCATCTTGCAGGTATATTCCAACGGCGAGATCAATTATCAGCTTAAAGGGGTGAACGTAAGAGTGTCAGTAATCTGGAATTATCAGCCTCCTGAAGGGGGTGGAGATACTCATTTTTCAGTCATGAGGGGATCTCTGGCACGGCTTGAAATCAGGCAGGGAGCCGACCAGAAATTCAAACCGGAACTGTACATTTTCCCTGAGAAAACTGGCCCGGAGTTTTCTGCTGCTTTGGGAAAAGCGATTGGCAAACTTGCCGGAAAATATACCGGAATTGCTGTAGAACCTATTCCGGATGGATATCATATCCTGATACCGGATGCGCTCCGGGTCGGGCATGAATCGCACTTCGCTCAGGTGACCCGGAACTATCTGAACTATCTGAAAAACGGCAAACTTCCTGACTGGGAAGTGCCCAATATGCTGGCTAAATACTGGCTAACCACAACGGCAAGAGAAATATCAAATAAATAATATGAATCGATTTAATGGACTGATTGCTGCCCCGTTCACACCCATGGATGAAAAGGGTGAGATTATGCTTGACCGGATTCCGGCTTACTACGATTTTCTGGAAAAGAACGGAATCGCCGGGGCATTTATTAATGGTTCCACAGGGGAGGGAGTATCCCTGACTACCCGGGAAAAGATGAACACCACCGAAAAATGGATGGAAGTAGCCCGTCAGAAGAGGTCGGTCAAAATCATTAATTTGGTTGGCGGCACCAGTTACAAGGAGTGTATTGATCTTGCACAATATTCAGAAGATCAGTCGGTTGATGCAATCGCTCTCGTGGCGCCCTATTATGTAAAACCCGCTTCGGCCAAATACCTTGCTGAATTCTGCGCAAAAGTGGCGGAATCAGTCCCTGAATTGCCAGTCTATTATTACCATATCCCGGTACTCTCAGGTTGTAGTGTGGCGGTGATTGATTTCCTGAAAGAGGCTTCAGGGATGATCCCGAATCTTGCAGGAGTGAAATATACCCATGAGGATTTCATGGATTTTTTGAGTTGTCTCCGTTTCATGGACGGGAAATACGAAATGCTCTGGGGCCGCGATGAGAACCTGCTTTCTGCGCTGGTACTCGGCGCCCGCGGTGCGGTCGGAAGTACTTATAATTATGCCGCTCCACTGTATAACCGGCTGATCGAAGCTTTCGATCAGGGCGACCTTGCTCTGGCCCGTGAACTGCAAATGGCATCAATTAACATGATTACCCTGTTGGGAAAATACGGAGGTATGGGTCCCGGAAAAGCATATATGAAGTACATCGGGTTCGATTGCGGAGAATTCAGATCACCGGTAAAGAATTTAAATACAGATGATTATGATAGATTTGCCGCAGATGTCAAAGCTCTTCGGATGGAGAACTTCTTTTCAGTGCTATAGTCTCCTGCTCATTTGTATGATTGTTTCCTGTAACCAGTCTGGGATCGAGAACCTATCGTTGGAATGGAAGAAAATACCTGCTATACCGCCAAAAAACGGAGATACTGTTCAGTATGGTCTTGCCGGACCTGTTGCCGGGTCGCTGGGAGGCCAGATGATTGTGGCTGGTGGAGCGAACTTCCCTGATAGCCCTCCCTGGAGAGGCGGTACTAAACTATACCACGATGAGATCTATCTGCTGAAGCAGAATGCCGGTCAACTAAACTGGGAAATTAGTTCAATGGAATTGCCTTATAATCTGGCTTATCCGGCATGTACTTCGATTTCTGAGGGGGTGGTTAGTATCGGAGGGGAAAATCAATCGGGACTGATCAGCGAAGTGCTCCTGTTTACCTGGACAGACGGACATCTGGCTATAAAGAATCTCCCCGGATTACCTGAAGGCATTTCATCAGGAGGTGCTACATCAATTGAATCCAGGATTTATCTGGCCGGTGGTCTCAATCGTTCCGGCGCCATAGCCTCATTCTGGTGTCTGGATCAGAAGAATCTTGAAAAGGGATGGACTAAACTGCCGGATCTCCCGCTGCCCCTTTCCCATGCAGTGGTTGTTAGCCAAAACGATCAGTCGGGCCCCTGCATTTACGTCATCGGGGGCAGAAATAAAACCGGTGAATTATCGGCTTTTATGAGCAGCGTATGGAAATATCAGGTAACAAAAGGGAAATGGGTTAAGGATTCTGACATACAGGTAGATGGAGATTTAACCGAATTGTCAGCCGGAACCGGTTTCCCGGCAGGAAAAAGTTCGATTGTGCTGATCGGTGGAGATAAGGGGGTTATATTTAATCAGATAGAAAGGTTAAATAACGATATTGAAAAAGCAGCAGATCCTGAAATCAGAGAGCTTCTTCAAAATGAGAAGGATACGATTTTAACAAATCATCCGGGGTTCTCCAGAGATATCCTGGTTTATAACACGATAAGCAAAGTGTGGAAACTGGCTGGCGAAACTCCTGTTGCATCACCTGTAACCACATCTGCATTCTTCTGGAACGGAATGGTGATCATCCCTTCCGGTGAAATCAGGCCTGGAGTTCGCACTCCGGATAATATTGGGGTAGAGATAAAGGTTAATAAATAGTTCAAGCATGGAACAAAATCTGAAATTTCTGGCTGAACAATACAAACGGGAGCTGCTTAACCATGTAGTTCCCTTCTGGGAACAGCATTCGGTTGATCGTCAGTTTGGAGGGTACCTGACCTGTCTCGACCGGGAAGGAAATGTATTTGACACCGATAAATTTATCTGGTTGCAAGGACGCCAGGTATGGATGTTTTCCAAACTGTACAACGAGGTTGAACGACGTGAGAACTGGATGGAAATTGCACAGATTGGAGCCCGCTTTCTCCGGAAATTTGGCCACGATGGCTCATATAACTGGTATTTTTCGCTATCCCGGGAGGGAAAACCACTGATTTATCCGTACAACATTTTTTCAGATTGTTTTGCCACGATGGCATTCGGGCAGCTTTCGAAAGCAACCGGAGATGAAGAGTATGCACGGATTGCCAGAAATACCTTCGATAACATTTTGAGCAGGATAGATAACCCTAAAGGGAAATTCAATAAATCTGTATCGGCAACCCGCTCACTCAAAGGGTTTTCGCTTCCCATGATCCTGTGCAACCTTTCACTGGAGATCGAGCACCTGCTTCCGTCATCTTTGGTGGAGGAAACGATCACGAAGTGTATCCATGAGGTTTTGGAGGTGTTTTATGATCCGGCGTCAGGATTGATCATGGAAAATGTCAATCAGGATGGAACCCTCTCGGATACTTTTGACGGGCGGTTATTAAATCCCGGTCATGCCATGGAAGCTATGTGGTTTATCATGGACCTGTCGGTTCGGTTAAAAAGGCCTGACCTGGCAGATCGTGCAATCGGGATTCTGTTAAAAACACTGGAATATGGCTGGGATCGTAAGTTTGGCGGGATATTCTATTTTCTTGACCGGAAAGGATGTCCGCCCCAACAGTTGGAATGGGATCAGAAACTCTGGTGGGTGCATATCGAAACGATGATCAGTCTGATCAAAGGGTATTCACTCACCCGGAATAGTGCCTGCCTGGAGTGGTTCGAAAAGGTGCATGACTATACGTGGGCTCATTTTCCGGATCCTGAATGTGGCGAATGGTACGGATATCTGAATCGCCGGGGAGAGGTGTTGCTTTCACTCAAGGGCGGCAAGTGGAAGGGGTGTTTTCATGTTCCACGCGGATTGCTGAACATCTGGAAAACGCTCGAACAAATCAATATGTACAATGATCAGTAAATCAGTAAGATACAAATCGATCTATCCCTGGGTGGTGGTAGCTCTGCTCTGGGTGGTTGCACTTCTGAACTATCTCGACCGTCAGATGCTCTCGACCATGAAAGTGGCCATGATGGGTGATATCGCAGAACTGCGGACGGCTGAAAACTTTGGCCGCCTGATGGCTACCTTCCTTTGGATATACGGATTTATTAGTCCGTTCGCGGGGTTGATAGCCGATAGGATAAATCGAAAATGGTTGATTGTAATCAGCTTATGCGTATGGTCGGGTGTGACTTTTGCAATGGGATATGCCACCTCTTTTAATCAGCTATTGGGTTTACGGGCGGTGATGGGATTGAGTGAAGCATTGTATATTCCGGCCGGATTGGCTCTGATTGCGGATTACCATAAGGGCCCGACCCGTTCGCTGGCCATCGGGATTCATCTGACGGGTGTATATCTGGGACAGGCGCTGGGCGGGTTTGGGGCGACG
>JAQWAJ010000129.1 GCA_028707745.1 Bacteroidales bacterium
GATTCTTCAAAGAGCTGGTCCAGTTTCGAAGTGAATTACTCTTTGCTACCCATCATACTGATCAGATTGTCAATATCATGCGGAACAAACCAGGAGTAGTTCCACGAATTGATTTCGGCAAAATAGGCCCGGCAGCCGGTGCCCCCCGAAGTTTTGGGGTCAAATGGCTCAATCCAGGTGCCGTCGGCTTTTTTCGGCGACATAAATCCGGTGGCCGGATTAAACACGTTTTTATAATTACCCGAGCGGGATAGCAATAATTTAGCGTCGTCGGTTTTTTTCAGTTCCCCGGCCAGCTGTGCCAGACACCAGTCGTCATAAGACTCTTCCAGTGTCACTGCCACGGCCTGCCGCTGCTCGAATTTGCTCACCTGTTTCACGGTCTCCGGCTCACCGGGCGCCAAAGCGGGGAACCACCCTTTTTCGCGATAAAAACGATCGAGTTCTGTTGCCGGGCCCTCCTGCCAGGGAATCATGGTGCCTTCCATGGCATTCTTCTTCAGCAGGGTATAGGCCTTTTGCAGATCAAATCCCCGGATGCCCTTCATCCAGGCATCGGCAATAATGGCCGCCTGATGATGCCCGATCATACATTTGGCATCTCCCCCGATGTCCGGGAATGTCGGCATCCAGCCACTCTGTTCGCCCATCAGGATATAGGATTTGATCATGTCAGACTCCCGATCCGGACAGAGCAAAAACCGCAAGGGATGCAGCGAGCGGAAAGTATCCCAGCTCCAGTCATCGGTATAAAAGTCATGGGTGGTTGACTCTGTTTTGCCGCTGTAAGCGCTGAAATAACGCCCATATTCATTGATGTTGATCATTCGCTCCATGCAGCGGTATAAAGCCGTGTAAAAGGTGATCTGCTGATCGGTAGTGCCACCCTTTATTTTAATCTTGCCAAGCTCTTGATTCCAGATATCCCGGCCCTCTTTTACCACACGATCAAAATCCCATCCGGGAATCTCTTTGGATAGGTTTTGTCCGGCTTGCGCCACATCGATCCACGATACCCCGTAAGTCATCTTAAGTGGTCCCTTGCCGCTGAAAACAATAAAATAGCTGATCTCTTTACCCTTTTCTTTTGATAGATAGCCCGACTGTTTTGCCGCACGATTAAACCGCATATTCACATATTCACGGGCCTTGCCCCAACCTTCGGTGCCAATCAGATTGGTCTCACTTTTCAGCTCAAATGATCCATCTTTTCCTGCATTGAAAACCAGGACTATATCCTGATCAGATCCGGATACAAACTGGTAAAATCCGCATCGTTCCGTGGGCGCAAAATCAACCGTGATATTGGCATCTTCCAGTAAAACAGAATAATGATAGGGCGTAACGGTCTCGAAATCATGATCGATAGCCGAACTGAAATCTGGTTTCTTCAGCGCATCATATCCCGATACCGCCATCACCGTGATCGCCGAACCACCCCGGTGCTCGGGCCTGTTCAACGGTAATCCGTATATCCGTCCACCCAGATAGGAATCGGAAATACCCGGACTCGTCTCGGGAAAAAACCGGATCATCCCGTAAGGCCTGTGAACCGTGGGGAAGGTAGGCATCAGCACCTGGCTGATTCCCCCGATCCGCGGGTTAACCAGGTCAACCGGACCGGTCAATTCCTGAGCGTTTAACCTGTTTGAGAACAATGCCGTCAGGGCCAGAACCACCGCACCGAGTTTGAATACCTGTTTCATGCTTTGCTGTTTTAAAGCGTTAAAGATAGAAAAGTGCTTGAATTCATCTCTTTTGACTTTCCTGAATGGGATGACTTTATCAGATAAATCTTTAAATTGCCTCTGATTATCCTGATTACAAACCTGTTCAACCGATTTGCCTGATACTACGATGAAAAAGACTTTTTCCGTTGTCATCCTTTCATTACTTTTTGTATGTACCCTGAATGCCGGTACCGTTGGTTTTACTCTCAAAATGCCCTCAGTACTTAAAGCCCAACCCGGACAATTCTTTGTTTTTCAGGCTGATATAACAGCCGGCCAAACAATCTTGACGGATCTTCAAATCACCTTTTCCGACCTCACCTCTGACAACTACAACCACTACAACCACTACAACCACTACAACCACTACAACCACTACAACCACTACAACCACTACAACCACTACAACCACTACAACCACTACAACAATCACTCAATCCCCGCGTCCCGGCTGACCTGCTTCAACCTCGGCGGAACCGATTTCAAAGGTCATCCGTTTACAAAGAAAGTCGATGTTCCTGCAGGGCAAACACAGGAACTATGGTTCGGAATTGATTTGGATGGTATTGAGGCCGGATTGTATAAAGGGGTACTTACGTTCACCTCAGGAAAGGTTGCTCGGATTGTTCCCTTTGAACTTACGATTGAAGGGGATGCTATTCCCAACCATGGATATGATTTCGGGAAAAGTCTGGCCCGCCTGAACTGGCTGAACTCTTCGGTGGGAATCAACGATAGCATTACCAAAGGGTATCAACCGGTCATATTGAACAACCATGAAATCTCTATCCTCGGACGCACCCTGGAAATTGATGGTAGTGGTTTGCCGGCAGCGATTATCACCTTTTTTGGCCCCTCAAATCAGGAACTGAAGAGTGACGGTGAGCCTCTGCTGAACTATTCATTCCGGTTTATCATCGAGAAAACGAATGGGGAAATTATCCGGTTGAAACCAGGGAAACTGACTATCCTGAGCCAAAATCAATCGAAGGTGGTCTGGAATGTTTTGAACACTTCTGACGAGTTTGATCTGGAGTGTATCGGGCAGATGGAGTTCGATGGGTTTGTGGATTATCGGCTGAAACTGACGGCCCGAACGCAGGTCGCATTGAAGGATATCCGCCTTGAAATCCCCATGAATAGGAAGAAATCGGAATTCATGATGGGGCTGAACCACGAGGGGGGAATTCGATCTCCCACCTGGCAGTGGAAATGGGATGTCACAAAAAACCAGGACATGTTGTGGATCGGAGCGGTAAACGGTGGTATGCGTATCAAATGGAAAGCGGAGAATTATGTGAGACCTTTAATCAATATCTATTATGCGTTTGGACCGCTGAACCTGCCGCCATCGTGGGGAAACGGTGGACAAGGGGGGGTGAATGTCTCTGACGATGGCGATGATGTACTGATCAATGCCTATTCCGGTTCACGTGAGGTCAAGCCCGGTGATGTTTTAAATTATGATTTTGAGTTACTCCTGACACCTTTCCAGATGATCGATAAGAAAACCAAATTTGGCGACCGGTATTATCACGGCGGAGGACCGGACACCTCGGTGAAAATCGCAAAAGCACAAGCTGAAGGAGCCAATGTCATTAATATCCATCATGCCGAGGATGTCTATCCTTTTATCAATTATCCTTATCTGGATGAAAACATTACGGGGCTAAACCAATTGGTTTCTGATGCCCATAAGGCAAACATGCGGATGAAATTTTATTACACTACCCGTGAACTCACGAAAAACCTGCCTGAATTCAAGGCATTCTATAGTATGAATGGTGAAGTCATTTTCCCGGGTCCGGGCGATGTATGCAAAACGGTAATCAACCCGAACGGCCCAAATGAGTGGTTAAAGAAGAATTTGCATGGGAAATACATCCCGGCCTGGTATAACCTGATCAACGAAGGAAAATTCAAAGGTGAAACAGACTTATCGGTCATCACTACACCAGATAGCCGTTTGAATAATTTTTACGTGGCCGGGCTCGACTGGATGGTTCAACATATTGGAATCGACGGGGTTTATATCGATGATTCAGCCCTTGATAGATTCACGATCATGCGGGCCCGGAAAATCATCGACCGCTACCGTCACGAAGGCCGGATGGACCTGCATAGCTGGAACCATTTTAACGATATGGCTGGCTATACCAACTGCCTGAATTTATACATGGATCTGCTGCCTTATTTCGATCTGGTCTGGATCGGCGAGGGGAGGGACTACAACCGTTTACCCGATCATTGGCTGATTGAGGTGTCGGGGATTCCGTTTGGATTGCCGGGGCAGATGCTTGCAGATGGTGGAAATGCCTGGAGAGGAATGGTTTACGGTATTACTAACCGTGCCGCCTGGACTCCCAATTCTCCGGCTGCTATCTGGAAATTCTGGGATACATATCAGATCGAAAGCAAAGAAATGATCGGTTATTGGGAGAAAAATTGCCCGGTAATCAGTACAAACCCAATGGTCAGGGCATCTGTCTATACCGGAACGGATCTTTCGATAATTGCCGTAGCCAACTGGAGTGATAAAGACCAGCCGGCAAACCTGAGCATCGACTGGGTAAAACTGGATCTCGATCCATCGAAAACCATTATTTTTATTCCAGCCGTGAAGGACTTCCAGGATGAACAGAGGCTGACAGGGCTGGACCAGGTGGTACTTCCGGCGGGGAAGGGGTTGATGATTGTAGTCACTAGTCACCCGTAACTCTTCTAACCCTATGAAATACTTCACCTCCCTTCTCCTCGCCACTCTTCTGTTCACAACTGTTCAGGGGCAAAATTACAGTACAAAGTCAACATTGCCGGATACTAAACAACCGGTTGCCAAAGGAATAAGTGCTCTGCAAAAATCAGCTGTTGAGAACGTTATTATTGTTTATAAAACTCATTTTGACATCGGATATTCCTCAACGGTTCATGATGTGGTGCATGAATATCGTACAGAGATGGTTGACCGTGTACTGAAGGCAATTGAGGAAAACAGCCATCAGCCTAAAGAGAAGCAATTCATCTGGACCCTGTCCGGATGGCCGATGAAGCAGATGCTATGGGAAGGCCAATCCCCTGAACGGAGACAGAAAATCGAGCAGGCTATCCGAGATGGAAATCTGGTGGTGCATGCTTACCCTTTTACCACTCATACCGAAACTGCTGAAATGGAGGATCTTGTGCGGGGTCTGAATATCTCTTCAACCATTGTGAGAAAATTCGGCAAACCCCTGTCGGTCAGCGCTAAAATGAGCGATGTTCCCGGACAGTCGTGGTTTATTCCAACGCTTTTTACCCATGCAGGAATCAAATTCTATCACATGGGCGGCCCAGTTGTTAATATGGAGCACGGATTGCCATTGATGTTCTGGTGGGAAGGGCTTGACGGCTCACGGCTGCTTACTTTGTATAACAACGGTTATGGAAGCGATCCTCTGCCGCCTGCCAACTGGCCATTCAAAACCTGGATCTATATCAGTATGACCGGCGATAATCAGGGACCTCCCAGTCCTGAAACTGTCACCAAGGATCTGGCATTCTATCTGAACAAGGGGATTAAGGCCAGGGTGGGGACGATGGATGATTTTGCAGACCAGATTATGAAAGAGGATCTGAGCAAGTTGCCCGTGGTTCGAAGCGATATTGGTGATGTTTGGATACATGGACCGATGAGTATGCCTGCTGCAACCAAACTGGCGCAAAATATCCGACCTGAAATTGGTGGTGTGGATGAGCTGACTACTCTGGAAAAATGCTGGGGAATCTTTATGCCCGATATACACACGGAGGTTATGGAGGCGTATGAAAAGAGTATGCTTTACAGTGAGCATACCTGGGGCCTGGCTAACCAGCATTACGTAAAAATACCCTATGGCCCTGACTGGAATGCCCTATGGGCACAGGGATTACCTCCACAGTACCGGATGATGGAGAATTCATGGAAGGATCATGCAAACTATATTTGCTCAGTACAACGGCTTGTTGATGAGCCTTATGCAGATGCTATTGCTTCACTTGCCGATCAGGTAGAGGTCTCCGGACCGCGTATTGTGGTTTATAATCCTTTGCCCTGGAAAAGGGATGGAGAGGTGGTGATGGATACACGAATCCTCCCGGCGTT